>NZ_JBHTSF010000190.1:0-15866 GCF_042795295.1 Streptomyces sp. NPDC056486 | reverse complement strand
TTTGCTACGGCGACCTCCGTGTTCTACACTCTATGTGTCGTCGGCTGCGTCTTTTGTGTATAAGAGACAGTCTCTTTGGAACGCGTGGTGGGGCCGGGGTGGTGTGTGCACCCGGGCCCCGAAGGAACTGCTACACCATCTGCCGGCCTTGATACTGCGCCGGCCTTCTGTGTCCGCTGACCCGACCTGGAAGTCGTCGGGATTGCGGGGATCGCGGTTGCTTGACCGGAGACCACCTCACTATCGATGTCCTGCGGTACCCGGGCTCAAGACTTCCGCCCGGGCGATCCTGATGGCGCCTGGCTCCTCCGTTCTTCCCTCTTGGATCACTTGCTCACTTACGGGAACTGCGTACTGCTGGGTACCGCGAACTGCACTTGCGTGTACTGCGGTCCTGCTCGCGGTGGCCCCTGATCACTGCGGGCCACCCGGTCCGGTTGTCAGTCCCGTCGCCGTCCTGCAATATCCCTGGCTTCGAAACTCCACCACCGCACCGTCCTGCGCGTACTGCACTTGCGGGTACTGCTGCCCGGCAGTTCGTCTCTGCCGGGCCCTGCTCGATCTCGGCTACGAGAGAAACAGTAACCACACCACTGGCCAATGTCTACTCCAGCCAACATAGATTTCCGAGTGTTCGACCATGAGGTAGTCGGCCTCGAACGCATAGGGAGGGGTGCCATCCATTGCGGGATGCCGCACCCAGCAGCTCCATGATGCTGGAGAAGCTGCTCGGCTCCGGATTCGCCGCGGGGGACGCGCGGGAGGTGGCGGCCAGGGTGATCAGCGCCCCTGAGGGGGCCGAGGTGATCGCCCAGGTCACCCGCAGCGAGGAGCCGCTACGGGTGGTGGGGCGTCAGTTGGCGCGGCTCGTGGGGTCGTACGAGGTTGAAGAGGGCGTCGCCGGGCTGTAGACGGGCTGTAGCTCAAGCGGCCGGGGAGTGTGTTGCCGCGGCTGACGTCGCCTCGGCCCACTCCGCCACGAGCTTCTCGTACACCAGGTGTTGCTCGGGGCGCAGATACCCGCCCGTACGCAGCCAGAGCGCGCGTATCTCCTCGTTCACCTCGGCCGCTGAGCGCGGCCGGTCGGGGGTGTCGGGAGTCGTGGTCATACAGTGAAGCGTACGTACGAAGATGTGAAGACGGCGTGAGTTCTGGTCGAATGTGATCGGTATCGCTATTTGACCCGCATGAATCAGCCAAGTTGGGCAAGAAGAAGGGGCCCGCGAGGTGAATCGCGAGCCCCTTCAGCGTAGTTCAGTGCGGTTCAGTGCAAGTTCAGCGTCGACGGATCGACCGATTGCAGTCGATTGCAGTCGATTACGACTGCTTCGGCTCCTCCAGACGCGGGAACAGCACCGCGCCCTTCGTCACCGTCGAACCCACCGGCAGCTGCCCCCACGTACCCGCGTCCTGGACCTTCTGCTCGGCGAGCGCGCCGAGCGAGGCCTCAGCGCCGAGCGAGTCCCACAGTTTCTGCGAGGTCTCCGGCATGATCGAGTTCAGCAGGACGGCCACCGCGCGCAGCGAATCCGCCGCCGTGTAGAGGATCGTCGCCAGGCGGGCCTTGCCCTCCGGGGACTCGTCCTTGGCCACCTTCCACGGCTCCTGCTCCGTGATGTAGCCGTTGACCTGCTTCACGAAGGCGAAGACGGCCAGGATGCCGGCCTGGAAGTCCAGCTCCTCGCCGATCTTCAGGTCGGCCGTCGCGACCGCCTTGGCCAGCCCCTCTTGGACCGCCTGCTCAGCGGCACCGGACGCCGTCGCCTCGGGAAGCGCGCCGTCGAAGTACTTGCCGACCATGGCCGCCACGCGCGAGGCGAGGTTTCCGTAGTCGTTCGCCAGCTCGCTCGTGTAACGGGCGGAGAAGTCCTCCCACGAGAACGAGCCGTCCTGTCCGAACGCGATGGCGCGCAGGAAGTACCAGCGGTACGCGTCGACGCCGAAGTGCGAGGTGAGGTCCTGCGGCTTGATGCCCGTCAGGTTCGACTTCGACATCTTCTCGCCGCCGACCATCAGCCAGCCGTTCGCCGCGATGCGGCCCGGCAGCGGGAGGCCCTGCGCCATCAGCATCGCGGGCCAGATGACCGCGTGGAAGCGGAGGATGTCCTTGCCGACCAGGTGGACGTCGGCGGGGAAAGTTGTCTTGAACTTCTCCTCGTCCGCTCCATAGCCGACGGCCGTCGCGTAGTTGAGGAGGGCGTCGACCCAGACGTAGATGACGTGCTTGTCGTCCCACGGGACCTTGACGCCCCAGTCGAACGTCGAGCGCGAGATGGAGAGGTCCTGCAGGCCCTGCTTGACGAAGTTCACGACCTCGTTGCGGGCCGACTCCGGCTGGATGAACTCGGGGTGGGCCGCGTAGTGCTCGAGGAGCTTGGGGCCGTACTCGCTCAGCTTGAAGAAGTAGTTCTCCTCCTTGAGGAGCTCCACCGGCTTCTTGTGGATCGGGCAGAGCTTCTGGCCCTCGTACTCGCCCCCGGCCTCGCCGTCGATCAGATCGCCGGGGAGTTTGTACTCCTCGCAGCCCACGCAGTACGGGCCTTCGTAGCCGCCCTTGTAGATCTCGCCCTTGTCGTGGAGATCCTGGACGAACTCCTGCACGCGGTCCGTGTGGCGCTTCTCCGTCGTACGGATGAAGTCGTCGTTCGCGATGTTCAGGTGTTCCCAGAGAGGCCGCCAGGCCTCGTCCACGAGCTTGTCGCACCACTCCTGTGGCGTGACGTTGTTCGCTTCGGCAGTGCGCATGATCTTCTGACCGTGCTCGTCCGTGCCGGTGAGGTACCACACCTTCTCGCCGCGCTGACGGTGCCAGCGCGTGAGCACGTCCCCTGCAACGGTCGTGTAGGCGTGGCCCAGGTGAGGAGCGTCGTTGACGTAGTAAATGGGGGTCGATACGTAGAACGCCTTTGCGCCTTCGCTCGTCCCCTGCTTCTCGGATCCAGTGGCCGCCATGGTCGAAATCCTAACGGCCATGGAGGGGGCGATTCACCTCGATTCCAGGGGGTGGACCCCGGAGGGTCCACCCCGTGGGGCGCGAGGGTTACGGGCGCCAGGCCTTACGGGCGCCAGGCCGCCAGCAGGCCCTCGTACAGCTCCGCGTCCGTGAGCTCGCGGGGGGTGGGGCCCGCGTGGAAGAAGGCGGCGTTCTCCGCCTTCAGCTTGCGGAGGTAGTCGAAGCCCTTCGCCTCGTGCTCGCCGAACGCGACGAACTGGAAGAAGAGGGGGTGCTTGGCCGCGTCCGCGAGGGCCTGGTTGGCGGGGCCCTTCGCGTCCGGGGGGCCGTCCGTCTGGAACACGACGAGGGCGGGGCCGCCCTTGTGGTCCGACTTCTCGTAGTGGGCCACGACCTCTTCGATCGCGGCGTGGTAGCTGGTGCGGCCCATGCGGCCCGCTGCCGCGTGCAGCTCGTCGACGCGTCCCTCGTGCTCGGGGAGCGTGAGGGTGCCGGTGCCGTCGATCTCCGTCGAGAAGAAGACGACGTGTACGGAGGCTTCGGGGTCCGTGTGGGCGGCAAGGGCGAGGACCTGCTCGCCCAGGCTCTGGGCGGAGCCGTCCTTGTAGTACGAGCGCATGGATCCGGAGCGGTCCAGTACGAGGTACACGGGGGCGCGGACCCCGGTGAGGTCCCGCTCCTGGAGGGCTGCGCCTGCCGCCTTGTAGGCGGTGGCCAGGCCGGGGGCTTCGGTTTTGAGCTTGGCTGCGGAGAGGGCGGGTCCGCTGGCGGGGACGCCTTCAGCGTCTTCGGTGACCGGGGTTTCCGGCTCTTCCGGGGTGGCTGTGGCTTCTGCCTCTGCCGGAGTGACGGGGGTTTCCGGCTTCGCCGGGGGCGTGGGTGCTTCCGCCGCTACCGGCGATTCCGGCTCCGCCGAGGGCACTGCTACTTCCGCCGCTTCATCCGCACCCGGCGTTGAGGGCTGTGCCCACCCTTCCCCAAGCTCTCGGCTTCGCTCGAGCAGGGGAGACCCCACTCGCTCAGCGGGACGATTGCCCACAGCGGCGGCGGCGTCATCTTCCGCGCCCGCTTCGGGTGCGGCTGCAGCGGCAGTGGGCTCGTCTACCGGCTCGGTTGCAGCGGTGGCGGGTTCGTCTACCGGCTCGGGTTCGGGAGCGGCGGCGAGGGTGTCGTCCTCGGGTGCGGTTTCGGGGGAGGCGACAGCGGCAGCGGTGTCGTCTTCCGGTGTGGCTGCGGCGGCGGGCGCCTCTTCCTGCTCGGGTTCGGGGGTGGCGGGCGCCTCTACCGGCTTCGGCTCGGGCTCGGCTGCGGCGGTGGGCGCCTTTTCCGGCTCGGGCTCTGGGGCCACGGCCTCGGGCTCCGTCTCCGTGGCGGTGGGCTCGGGCTCGGGGGCCGCAGGCTCCGGCTCCGGCTTCGGAGTGGAAAGGTCCGGTTCCGGCGAAGGTGCCGGTACCGTCACGCGCTCGCGGTCGAACGCTGCCGCGACAAGGTCGTCCACCGCCGAAGGTGAAGGTTCGGACGACGGCGCCGGAACCGTCGCCTTCGGCTCAGCCGCCGGAGGCACCCGCTCGGACGAGGGTGCCGGTACGGTCGCGGAGGCGGGCTCCGCCTTCGGGGCTTCCGGCGCTTCCGGGGCTTCCGGGGCCTCCGGAGCCTCCGGGGACACTGCCTCAGGCTCCGGAGCCTGGTCCCCCTTGCGTGACGACCGTCCGAACGCGTTCCGCAGGACACTCAGAATGCCCATGGGTGCACCCCTTCGCGTGAGTTGATTCCCAATAACCCCTGGCCAGGGCGGACACGTAAGGTTAGCCGCCGTAATACGTGATCTTCGTGAGGGTCGCCCAACCGTCACCCTCACCGCGCCCGCGCACGTCAGCTGCACGTCAACTGCCCTATGTGCGCTCCCGGTTCACCTTCCGTTCACTCTCAAGCCGTCGCCCTGCCGACCTCCGCGCCTAGCGTCACGGCGGAATCAAGCCACGCCGAGAGATACGACCACACAACGGAGGAACCGTGCGCAAACTGCTGCCGATCATCACCTCGCACCAGGGGAGCGGCGGCCGTTCCGCCATGACCTGCCGGTTCCGTTGTGGTGATGCCTGCTTCCACGAGGTGCCCAACACCAGCGACAACGAGTACGTCGGCGACGTCATAGCCGGTGCGCTCAGCCGCCGCTCGATGATGCGGGCCACCGCGGTCGTGACCGTGGCCACCGCCGCGGGCAGCGCCGTCCTCTCGGGTCCCGCCGCCCCGGAGGCGGAAGCCGCCGCCGGGTCCGTGTCCGCGTCTCAGAAACCCGCGTCGCACAAGAGCAAAAAAGGGGCGCGCGGTCTCCGCTTCACGCCCGTCGCGCCCAACACCACCGACTCCGTCACGATCCCGGACGGCTACGCCCAGAACGTCGTCATCCGCTGGGGCGAGCCCATCCTCCGCGGCGCCCCCGCCTTCGACGCGGACAAGCAGACCGCCAAGGCGCAGGCCGGACAGTTCGGGTACAACAACGACTTCCTCTCCCTGCTGCCGCTGCACCGCGAGCGCGGGCGTCAGGTCCTCGTGGCCAATCACGAGTACACCGACGAGATCCTGATGTTCAAGGGATATGACGCCGCGAACCCCACCCGCGAGCAGGTCGAGATCGCCTGGGCCGCCCACGGCCTCTCCGTCGTGGTCGTCGAGGAGGAGCGCAAGAGCGGGAAGCTGAGCGCCGTCAGTCGGCATCAGCTCAACCGCCGCCTCACCGTCACCAGCGAGTTCCGGCTCACCGGACCCGCCGCGGGCAGCGAGTACGTCCGTACGAAGGCCGACCCGCGCGGTACCACCGTCCTCGGCACCCTCAACAACTGCGCGGGCGGCACCACCCCGTGGGGCACGACCCTGCACGGCGAGGAGAACTTCAACCAGTACTTCGCCAACGCCGAGAAGGTCACCGACCCGGCCGCCGCGGCCCGCCTCAAGCGCTACGGCGTCATCGGCACCGCCTCCGAGCGGAAGTGGGAGCGGTTCGACGACCGCTTCGACCTCGCCAAGGAGCCCAACGAGGCCAACCGCTTCGGCTGGGTCGTCGAGCTCGACCCGTACGACCCGGAGTCGACCCCGCGCAAGCGCACCGCGCTCGGCCGCTTCAAGCACGAGGCCGCGCAGCCGCGCCTCACGCACGACGGCCGCCCCGTGGTCTACATGGGCGACGACGAGAAGTTCGACTACTTCTACAAGTTCGTCAGCAGCAAGCGCGTCGCCAAGGGGAAGTCGCGGGCCGCGCACGCGCACAACCTCACCCTTCTCGACGAGGGCACCTTGTACGTCGCCAAGCTGACGGGCGACTCCCCGGCGGGCGACATCGACGGCACCGGCAAGCTGCCCGCCGACGGTGAGTTCGACGGCAGCGGCGTCTGGATTCCGCTCGCCACCGCGGGCCCCAAGGGCCACGCCGTCTCGCACGTCGACGGCATGAGCGCCGAAGAGGTGTACGTCTTCACGCGCCAGGCCGGTGACAAGGTCGGCGCCACCAAGATGGACCGCCCCGAGGACATCGAGCCGTCCCCGCACACCGGCAAGGTCTACGTCGCGCTCACGAACAACTCCGACCGCGGCAAGGCGGGCAAGGCCGGTGCCGACGAGGCCAACCCGCGCAACCTCAACAAGCACGGGCAGATTCTTGAACTGACCGAGCGCCGCAACCGCCCGGAATCGACCACCTTCGCCTGGTCGCTCTTCCTCGTCGCGGGCGACCCCGAGGACCCGGCCACGTACTTCGCTGGCTTCCCGAAGGACAAGGTCAGCCCGATCTCCTGCCCCGACAACGTCGCCTTCGACCCGCACGGCAACCTGTGGATCTCGACGGACGGCAACCAACTCGGCTCGCACGACGGCCTGTTCGGCGTCGCGACCAAGGGTGACCGGCGCGGTGAGCTCAAGCAGTTCCTGACCATGCCGACCGGCGCGGAGACCTGTGGCCCGCTGGTCCAGGACCGCCGCGTGCTCGTCTCCGTGCAGCACCCGGGCGAGGTCGACGGCGCGTCCGTCGAGAAGCCCGCGAGCGCGTGGCCCGACGGGGCGGGCAAGATCGTCCGTCCGTCGGTCGTCTCCGTCTGGCGCAAGGACGGCAGCGACATCGGCGTCTGAGCGGTAACTCGGTAGCGCGGTAGCGCGGTAGCGGTACGCGTACGGCGGTGGGGCACCCTCTTCCCAGGGGGTGCCCCACCGTCGTACCGCCGCTCCCGCGAGGCGCGAGGTCAGTCGTTCTGCTTGCGGCGGTACAGCGCGAAACCGAGACCCGCCGCGCCGAGCGCCGCCATGCCGCCGCCGGCGGCTATCAGCGGGGTGCTCTCGCCTGCCGGGTGCAGGCCCTCGGCGCCGGCCTTGACGCCGCCCTTCGGGACGGCCGTGGAACCGGAGCCGGTGCCGGTCTTGTGCTGCTGCGGCTTGTGGTGCTGCTGGGGCTTCTGGGCGGGGCCGGTCTTGCCGCCGACCCAGGACTTGATGGTGCCGTCGGGGTTGAGGACCACGTGCAGACCGTTGTTCTGGCCGGTCGCGGACTTGCCGTTGGCGTCGAGGGTGTCGAGCTTGACGCCCTTGGCATAGATGTCGGCCTGGTAGTGGTTCTGGCCGAGCTTGTAGATCTTGGCTGTGGAGCCGTCGGCCAGCTTGGCGGTGCGGACGTGGACCCGCTTGCCGTCGGGCTGCGGCTTGGCTCCCGTCCTGGTGATGGTGCCGTCGGCGGTGAGTGTGAAGGTGCAGCCGTCGATCTTGGTCTTGGACGGGTTGATGTACGCCTTCAGGGAGCCCTTGACGGAGTCGTCGTGGCGGATCTCGGCCTTGGCGCTGCGGGCGGAGGCGTTCACATCGACCTTCGCGGTCCAGCCCTTGCCGAGGTCGGTCGTGCCCTTGGAGACCCAGCCGCCGGGGACGGGCTTGTCCTTGTCCTTGTCTTTTTCCTTGTCCTTGCCCTTGTCCGCGAGCTTGGCGGTGGCCGTGCCGTCGGGCGTCAGGGTGAAGGTGTTGCCGTCGATGCTGGTGCTCGCGGACTTCTCGTAGGCGGTGAGCGAGCCCTTGGCGGTGCCGTCGAGGGAGAGGGCGGCCTTGGCGGTGCGGGCGGAGGCGTTCACGTCGACCTTCGCGGTCCAGCCCTTGCCGAGGTCCGTGATGCCCTTCGACTCCCAGCTGCCCGGCTTCGGCGTCTCCGTGTCCGTGTCCGTGTCCTTGCCCTTGTCCGTGTCTGTGTCCGCGTCCTTGGACTTGTCCTGGTCCTGGTCCTGACCCGTCTGATCCTGATCCTGGTCCTGGTCCGTGGCGCCCGTTCGGTCGTCCGGGGTGATCTGGCCCTGCGGGCTAGGCGGGGTGTCGGCGGCGAAGGCCGCTGTCGTCGGGACGGCGAGGGCGGCGATCGCTCCGGTGGCGACGGCGGCGGTGCGGAAGGTACGGCGGGTGGCGCGCATAGCGGATCCCTTGTGACTGGTCGGTCGAACTGTCCGTCTTTATGCCTCTTTGCGGCGGCGACAGACATGAAGCTACGGGCGCCGTGTGTGCGTCATCCGTAGGGAACGTAACAACCAGCCGCATGCGGACACGCGGAACCATGAACCGGGGAAAAGTGCAGGTCAGAGGTGGTGTGGCCAAAGGTCATCGGTTGTCAGGGACTTAGGTCACCAGAAGTCCGGAGCTGTGCGGATCATGCCGCTGCTGCCCGGCCCGCGAGCCACTCCCCGTATGCGGGCGCCTGCCGCGCCGCCTCCCAGTACGCGGCCTCCAGCTCCCCGTACACCGCGTCGATCTCCCCCTCCGTACGGGCCGCCACGAGCAGCCGCACGCCGAGCGGGTCGCCGTGCAGCGGCCGGACCACCATGTCGGGTCTCGCGCGCGAGGTCGGCTGGCAGACCGTGACGACCTCGCCGGTGGCGACGAGGGAGGACGCGGTGAGGTAATCGCCGTGCAGGACACGGGGGTTGAGCCCGGCCGCGCGAAGGACCCGGAGCAGCCCGTCCCACTCGCCGTCCACCGTGGGGTCCACCATCCACCGGTCGGCGGCGAGGTCGGTGAGGTGGACGACGGGCTGCGCCGCCGCCGCGTGATCGGCGGAGAGGAAGACGAACTGCGGCTCACGATCGACCAGTACGCGCCGCCGCAACCCCTCCGGAAGCCGCAGCGGACTCCCCTCCACCTCGTGCACGAAGGCCACGTCGAGCTGGCCGCCCGCGACCATGCGGAGCAGCGCGTTCGCGGAGACGTCCATCTGGAGCGAGGTCTCGGCGGCGGGCAGGCGCAGGCGGAGGCGGCGCAGCCAGCCCGGTATGGCGACGTTCGCCGTGGAGCCGATGCGCAGCTGCGGGCCCTCGGACGCGCGGGCGGCGGCCGCCTTGGTCTCGATGACCAGCGCCCGCATCTCGCTGACGAGGGGGCGGGCGCGGCTGAGGGCGACGCGGCCGAGCGGGGTCGGACGGCAGCCGGTGCGCTCGCGGGCGAAGAGCTGGCCGCCGATCTCCTGCTCGATCCGGCGCAGCTGGGTCGTCAACGAGGGCTGGCTCATGCCGAGTTGGCGCGCCGCCTTGTGCAGGCTGCCGGTATCGGCGATGGCGCACAGCGCGCGGAGGTGCCTCACCTCGAGCTCCATGGCTGTGAGCGTAGAGCGGCGGGCGGCGCCGCACCAGACTCACAAACCCCATGGGAACCACCCGATTTGGGCACAGGGGGGACGCATCCGGGAGTCGGCCGGATGGATTGGTTGAAGGTTGGCTGAAGGTTGGCGGAGGGGTGGCAAGGGGCAGGTGATAGCTCCGCACTATCACCACTTGCCATCATCCGCAGACGCCCCGGGCTCCCTGACACTCCCGTTACCGAACCGTTCACCTTTCACAGAACGAGTAGGGAGCCCCCCACATGAACAAGCGTTACCTGTCCGCCGTTGCCGTGCTCGGCCTTGCCGCCGCCGGTCTCGGCTCGACGTCCGCGACGGCCGCGACCCCCACCGCGCCGTCCACCACCGCCTCGTACGCCAAGTACGCGGGCTCCGGCGAGGAGGCCGCGGCCAACAAGGCGTTCTTCGAGGCCGTCCTGAAGTCGGTCGCCGAGAAGCGTGCCGCCAACCCCGGCACGAAGCAGGTCACGGTGGTGTACGACGCCTCCGGTGCCCCGACCTTCGCACAGCAGATAGCCAGCAGCACCTCCATCTGGAACAGCGCGGTGTCCAACGTGAAGCTCCAGGCGGGGAGTGGCGGTGCGAACTTCGAGTACCGCGAGGGGAACGACTCGCGCGGCTCGTACGCGAGCACGGACGGCCACGGCAATGGGTACGTCTTCCTGGACTACGCCCAGAACCAGGAGTACGACTCGACGCGCGTGACGGCGCACGAGACGGGGCACGTCCTCGGCCTTCCGGACCACTACGAAGGCCCGTGCAGTGAGCTGATGTCCGGCGGCGGCCCGGGCACCTCGTGCACCAACTCGCAGCCGGACGCGAACGAGAAGGCCAAGGTCAACCAGTTGTGGGCCAACGGTCTCGCGAAGGCGATGAAGAAGCTGGACAGACTGGACAAGGTCGGCTGAGTCCGAGTCCCTGACTCACCCGCTTCACCCGCTTCACCCGCTGTGCCCGTCAGCGCTCGACGCTGACGGGCACAACGGCGTTCAGGGACGGCACCCCTACTCGCTACTCGCTCGTGTAGTAGCGGTAGAACATCACCGCGAACACCCCGGCCGCCACCGCGAGCGCCATGATCGTGGACCGCAGGACGGTCGCGTCGCCCAGGCTGTACAGGTAGCCGAACGCGATTCCGGCGAAGCCCGCCCAGGCCGCCGCGCGCAGCTCGCGCGGCAGACCCGGCGCGATTCTGCGCAGGCCCATGAAGACCGCGGCGACGACGACTCCGGCCACGACGCCGTGCAGGACGTTGCCGGTGGTGATGGGACCGGCGTCGCGTGCCATTCCCGCGGCCCAGATGCCGTAGACGAGGCCGATGAGCACGGCGGCCGTCGCGGTCCTGGTGACGGCGGAGCCGCCGAACACACGGGGTGCTGCTGCTGAGGTGGGTGCCACGTGAGCCATGACGGTTCCTCCAGACACGTTCGCCCCCGGTCAGACGGTGGGGCGGTCGGACACATCAAGCGCACACCCGCCCGCGTCGCCCGGCAACTCGGCGGCTTCAGTGGTAGCGGTTGTAGCCGCCCTGACACGTGTCCCAGCAGGGCTTGTACTCCTTGCAGGGATCAGCGGACGCGCAGCTCCGCACATGCTGCCCGCCGACATCGACATACGCGGCGCTGGCCCAGCCCTGCACCCCGCCCAGCCAGTACCAGGACGTGTCGCCCCAGACGCTCGTACCCCGCGTCACGCACTCGACGCGGTCCTGGCTCTCCGCGGGCAGCTTCGCGACGATCGTGGCGCCGGTGGACGGCATGTCCCGGATCTTGAGGTCGACGGGGGCGACGATCGTCCCCCAGACCACATCGTGGTTGTGGTGCGTGGGTGGCGCCGCGGCGGATGCCGGAGAGGCGCCTCCGAGGGACAGCGCGCCCGCGGTCATGAGTGCGGCGGCGAGAGTTCCCAGGGCGGCCGGAGTGGTTCTGGTTCTCAGGGCCGGAGTGGTCCGCATGATCGACCTCCTCGTTCCCCCCAGTGCCCCCTCCCAGTGCCCCCAGTTCCTTCCCGCCCCTCTCTTCACCTTCCAGCAAACACCCGTTCGGGCGAACGTTCCACCGGACGATGAGTTTGCGCCTCTGCCCCGGCGTGGGCGCTGGTTCCTTGCCCCATATGCACTCGCCCCGGTCGCGCCCGGCGTGACCGGGGCTTCGGCTTGAGACGTGCTCATGCTCAGACGTCCGCTGTCCGCCCTGCTTCTCGTGCTCGCCTGTGTCCTTGTGCCGCTCGGCGCGCTCTCCACCTGGGCGAAGTACGAGATCCAGGACGCCGATCAGTACGTCGCCACGATGGCGCCGCTCGCCTCCGACTCCGCGGTGCGGGAAGCGGTGGCCGGCGCGGTCACGGACGGGGTGATGAAGGAGATCGACGTAGGGCCGCTGCAGGGCACGGTCGAGTCGTTCGTACGGGACGCGGTGCGGTCCTTCACCGGGACCGCGGCGTTCAGGACGGCCTGGAAGACGGCGAACCGTGAGGCGCACGCCGCGGTGCAGGACGCCCTCACCGATCAGTCCGACGGCGGCGCCGTCACCATCGACCTCGCTCCGATCACCGAGCAGGTCAAGAAGCAACTGGCCGACGACGACGTGCCGTTCGCGAACCGCATCCCGGTCGAGCACACCGAAGTGACGCTCATGCAGTCCTCGGACCTCGGTCCCTTCGGGAAGGGATTCCACATGCTCCAGGTGGCAGGCCTCTGGCTCCCGCTCGCCGCGGTCCTGCTCGCCGTGGCCGGGATCTTCCTGGCGGTGCGCCGCCGCCGCGCGGTCATCTGCACGGCGCTCGGCGCGGCCCTCGGCGGGGCGGTGCTCGCCGTCGCGATCGCGGTGGGCCGGGGCCTGACCCTGGACGACCTGCCGAAGGACGTCTCCCGACCGGCGGCGGAGGCGGTGTACGACGCGCTGACGTCTTCGCTGAGTGTGGCCGCGTGGGTGATTCTGGGGGTGGGGCTTGCGGTCGCGCTTGCCGCGTGGCTGCTGGGGCGCCGTGGATCAGGCGGCAGATCCCGCGCCTCCGGCGTTTGAGGAGCGGGGTTCGGGGCGGAGCCGCCGATAGACACAGCCGGGCCGGGTCCGGGGCCGGGGCCGGGGAAATGCAACCCTCCCGCACCCCCCGCCGTCTCTAGGGGAAGATTCGCCCAGCACCCCAGAGCGGAGAGGCCGGCCTTGGACAGCGCAACGGCAGCGAGGACGGCTCCCCAGGACGACTGGCCCGAGCCGCAGGCGAAGAGGCGACCCCGGCGACGGCCCGCCGCATGGCTGGCCGCCCTCCTCCTGGCAGGCACGTCCGCCATCCTCGGCTTCCGCGTCGCGGACTCCGACGGCTTCACCCCCGTACCGCAGATCCTCGCCTTCCTGCCGTTCCTGCTCGCCCCGACGATCGGCGGTCTTCTGCTCGCGGCGCTCGCCCGCTGGCGCGTGGGCCTCGTCTGGGGCGTCATCGTGCTCGGTGGCGTCGCCTGGTTCCTGGAGCCGTACGGCAAGTCGGACGACCCAGAAGGCCCTGCCGTCGCCGAGATCCGCGTCATGGCGTCGAACGTGCAGTTCGGCCAGGCCACCCACGGCCTGCTCAAGGCGGTCCGCAAGGAGAAACCCGACCTCCTCTTCGTCCCGGAGTGCGACTACACCTGCTCGGACACCCTGCGCGACGAACTGCCCCGCTCCGACTACCCCTACCGCACCGCGAGCGAGGCAGGCGGCGCCGAGGGCTCGGTGATAGTCAGCAAGCTGCCCCTGAAGAAGGCGAGCGGCCTCGCGGGCACCCTCGGCATGCCCGGCGCCGTGGCCGAGCTGAAGGGGGGCCACCAGGTCCGCATCCAGCTCGCCCACCCGATGCCGCCGCTGCCCAGACAACTCGGCACCTGGCGCACCGAACTCGCCGAACTCCGCGACTACGCCGCCGAGGGCAAGCGCGCGGACCGGTCCACCATCATCGCGGGCGACTTCAACGCCACCCAGGACCACGCGGCGTTCCGCGACATCCTGGACACCGGCGGCGTACGCGACGCCGCCCGCCTCGCCGGGTCGGCCCGCACTCCCAGCTGGCCCGCCGACCTGATGTCACCGCTGGGCACCCAGATCGACCACGTCCTCGCCACCCCGGACTTCTCGGCCGAGGACGCCCACTTCCTGGAGATCGGCGACACGGACCACCGGGCCCTGGTGGTGGACCTGACGCTGCACAGGCCGAAGGGGTAAAACGCAGGTCAGGCCAGGCATAGCAACGACAAGGGCGGCAATAATGGCCGCATGCGCCGCCGCGACTCACCCGCACCACCGGCCTCTCTGAGCGCCCTCGCCCCACCCCCCTGGCTGGTCAGGACACTCAAACCGCAGGCCGCGCCGATCCCCTGGGCCGCGGTGGCGCGCGCGTCCATCGCCCTGGCGCTGCCCCTCCTCGTGGGCCTCGCGGCGGGGCAGCCCGCGTACGGCGCGCTCGCCTCCATGGGCGCACTCTCCGGAGTCATCGGCGACACCGCCGACGCGTACCGCATGCGGATCCTCAACATCGCGGTCCCGCAGCTCTTCGGCGCGATCGGCGTCACCATCGGCTCGCTCGTCTTCGGGCACGGCTGGGTGGCGGTCGGCGTGGTCACGCTGGTCGCCCTCGTCTCCGGAATGATGTCCACGATCGGCGCCGTGGCCTCCGTGTCAGGGCTGCTCCTGCTGCTCAACTCCGTGGTGGGCGGGGGCCTTCCGATGCCGGGCGAGTGGTGGCTGGCTCCCGCCCTGATGACCGGCGGCGGCCTCCTCGTCCTCACCCTCGCCCTCCTCGCCTGGCCGCTGCGGTCCGGCATCCCGGAGCGGGCCGCCGTCGCGGCGACCTACCGCAGCGTGGCCGCGCTGCTCGAAGCCGCGGGCACCGAGCGGTACGACGACGCGCGAGCGGCCGTCACCGCGTCCCTGAACCAGTCGTACGACCTCGTCCTCGCCCGGCGCACCCGCGCGCACGGCCGCAACCCCGATCTGGTGCGCCTGGTCGCCCAGTTGAACGCGATCACGCCGGTCATCGAGGCCGCGCCCGCCGCGCACCAGTGCGGGGTTCCGATGCCGCCGGAGTTCCCCGCGGAGGTGCGGCGCCTCGCGGACGCGGTGGCGGGCCGCGCGGCGACCCCGATCGCGGGACCCGACCTGCCCGCGCCCCTCGACCCCTCCGCCGACGCCGTCGAGCACGCCCTGCGGCATGTCGCCGAGCTCCTCAACGACTCGGACGCGCACGGCGTCGTGAATGTCGACGACCGCCTCGGCCGTCCGGCGGCCCTGCGCGTACGAGCCCGCCGCGCGGCCCGCAACGTCATGCTCTCCAGCGCGTCCTGGCGCTACGGCCTGCGGCTCGCGCTCTGCATCGGCATCGCTCAATCACTGGTGTCACTGATCGAGGTGCCCCGCTCGTACTGGGTGGCGCTCACCGTCACGTTCGTCCTCAAGCCGGACTTCGGCTCGGTCTTCTCACGCGCGGTGCTGCGGGCGCTCGGCACGGCTGCGGGGCTCGTGGTGGCGGCGGCCGTGCTGTCCCAGGTCCCCCGGGGCTGGTGGGACGTGCCGGTGATGCTCTTGCTCGCGGCGCTGATCCCGGCGTTCACGCCCCGGGGCTACGGCTACCAGACGGCCGCGATCACCCCGGTGATCCTGTTGCTGTCCGACGTCCTGAACCACCAGGGCTTCGGGCTCGTCGTGCCGCGCCTGGTCGACAGCCTGATCGGCTGCGGGATCGCGCTGGTGGCGGGGTACTTGCTGTGGCCGGAGAGCTGGCACACGCGGATCGGTGACCGGCTCGCGGACGCGGTCGCCGATACGGCGTCGTACGTCGAGAGCGCGTTCGGCACGGCCGTGGACACGGCTGCGCGGGCGCGGATGCGGCGCGGTCTGTACCGGGACATGTCCGTCATCCGGACGGAGTTCCAGCGTGCGCTGACCGAGCCGCCGCCGATGGGGGCGCGGGCCGCGGCGTGGTGGCCGCTGGTGATCGCCGTCGAGCGGATCGTCGACGCGACTACCGCTGCGCGGGTGCGGATCGGGCACGGGGCGGGGGAGCCGACGTTGACCGAGGTGGGGGAGGTCGCTCGCCAACTCCGGGAGCTGGCTGAGGGGTTGCGGGACTCCGAGACCCTGGAGGAGGTCCCGATCTCGTTCACCATCGGGCCCCAGGAGAGTGTCCTGGAGCAGCTCCGCCAGGAGGTTGTCGCTGCGCGGGCGATTGCTTCGCCGCGGGGGTGAGGGGGGGGGGGTGAGGGTCGGGCGGGCCCTGCGGGGTCCTCAAAAGCCGGACACGCTGAGAGCTGTG
>NZ_JBHTSF010000189.1:0-15874 GCF_042795295.1 Streptomyces sp. NPDC056486 | reverse complement strand
GGCTGGAGAATTCCAGCCCGTCCGGCGTTTGAGGACGAACTCGGCGAAGCCGGTGATGACCGGCAACCGAAACGCGGGGCAACTAGTCCGTCAGGTTCACCGCACGCGCGGACTCCGCACCGATCTCCGCGGCCAGCTCGTTGAGGACCGCCTGCGGCACCGAGTCGTCCACGGTGAGGACGGCAAGCGCCTCGCCGCCCACGTCGGCGCGGGCGACCTGCATACCGCCGATGTTGATGCCACCCTCGCCGAGGACACGGCCGACGGTGCCGACGACGCCGGGACGGTCCGCGTAGCGAAGGACGACCATGTGGTCGGCCAGGGCCAGGTCCACGTCGTACTCGCCGATGGCGACGATCTTCTGCAGGTGCTTGGGACCGGCAAGGGTGCCGGAGACCGAGATCTCCTCGCCGCCGGTCAGCGTGCCGCGCACCGTGACCACGTTGCGGTGGTCCGGGGACTCCGAGCTCGTGGTGAGGCGGACCTCGACGCCACGCTCCTGGGCGAAGAGAGGCGCGTTCACGTAACTCACGGTCTCGTCGACGACGTCCTCGAACACGCCCTTGAGCGCGGAGAGTTCGAGCACCTTCACGTCGTGCTGGGTGATCTCGCCGTACACCTCGACGTCGAGCCGCGCGGCGACCTCGCCCGCGAGCGCGGTGAAGATCCGGCCGAGCTTCTCGGCGAGCGGCAGACCGGGACGCACGTCCTCGGCGATGACGCCGCCCTGGACGTTCACGGCGTCCGGGACGAGCTCGCCCGCGAGGGCCAGGCGCACCGACTTGGCGACGGCGATACCGGCCTTCTCCTGCGCCTCGTCCGTCGAGGCGCCGAGGTGCGGCGTGCAGACGACCTGGTCGAACTGGAAGAGCGGGGAGTCCGTGCAGGGCTCCTTCGCATACACGTCCAGACCGGCGCCCGCGACGCGGCCTTCCTTCAGCGCCGAGTACAGCGCCTCCTCGTCGACGATCCCGCCGCGCGCGGCGTTCACGATGCGGACGGCGGGCTTGACCTTGTGCAGGGCGTCGTCGCCGATCAGACCGACCGTCTCGGGGGTCTTGGGCAGGTGCACGGTGATGAAGTCCGAGACCTCGAGCAGCTCGTCGAGGGTGAGGACCTTGACGCCCATCTGCGCGGCGCGCGCGGGCTGCACGTACGGGTCGTACGCGACGACCTTCATACCGAAGGCGCTCATGCGCTGGGCGACAAGCGCGCCGATGCGGCCGAGGCCCACGACGCCGAGGGTCTTCTCGGCGAGCTCGACGCCCGTGTACTTGGAGCGCTTCCACTCGCCGGCCTTCAGGGCCTGGCTGCCCTGGGGGATGTTGCGGGCGGTGGCGATGAGCAGACCACAGGCGAGCTCGGCTGCGGTGACGATGTTCGAGGTGGGTGCGTTCACCACCATCACGCCGGCCTTGGTGGCGGCGGACACGTCCACGTTGTCCAGGCCCACGCCCGCGCGGGCGACGACCTTCAGCTTCTTGGCGGCCGCGATGGCCTCGGCGTCGACCTTGGTCGCGGAGCGGACCAGAATGGCGTCCACGTCGGCGATGGCGGGCAGCAACTCGGCGCGGTCCGCGCCGTTGCACTGACGGATCTCGAAGTCCGGGCCCAAGGCGTCGACAGTTGCGGGCGACAGCTCTTCAGCGATGAGTACGACCGGTTTGCCGTTGGCAGCAGTGCTCACGTGAGTCCTCACAAGTCCAATGCGGACGGCCGTCCCGACGGCCGCATGCGGTGGAGGGGAGCGCCACCGGGAAGGGGTGGGTGCGTTTCCCGTGTCGTTCGGTGCGTGCTCTCGGCGTGCCGGACGATGGCCCTCGTAGCGGAGCTACTTGGGTCTTCGGCCGGTGCGGCGAGAGTGCGTGCCGGGCGGCTCGGGGGCGTGCCTGCCCCTTTTCGGTGGCGCTAAGCCGCGTGGAAGACGCACGACGCTGTGGGCCTGACGCGAATGTTGACAGCAGTGTAGTGGCGTCCTGACGGGTGTCTTACGCCTCGGTGGAAGGATCACCCTTCCGTGGCTGGACAGGGTGGACAACGGTGTCGTCCGCGACCCTTCCGGAGATCGCCGTGAGGGCCGGGACTGCGGTCCCGGCCCTCACGCCGTACGGCTTACGCCTCGTCGTTGACCCAAGACATCAGCTTGCGCAGCTCCTTGCCGGTGGTCTCCAGCAGGGACTCGGCATCCTGCTGCTTGTACTCGTTGTACTTCTTCAGGCCGCCGTGGTACTCGTCCATCCACTGCTTGGCGAAGGTGCCGTCCTGGATCTCGGTCAGGACCTTCTTCATCTCGGCCTTGGTGGCGTCCGTGATGATGCGCGGGCCCGTGACGTAGTCGCCCCACTCGGCGGTCTCGGAGATCGACCAGCGCATCTTCTCCAGGCCGCCCTCGTACATGAGGTCCACGATGAGCTTCAGCTCGTGGAGGCACTCGAAGTACGCGATCTCCGGCTGGTAGCCGGCCTCGGTCAGCGTCTCGAAGCCCGCCTTGACCAGCGCCGCGGTACCACCGCAGAGCACGGCCTGCTCGCCGAACAGGTCGGTCTCGGTCTCCTCGGTGAAGGTCGTCTTGATGACGCCCGCACGCGTGCCGCCGATGCCCTTGGCGTACGAGAGAGCGAGCGCGAAGCCGTTGCCGGTCGCGTCCTGCTCGACGGCCGCGATGCACGGAACGCCGCGGCCTTCCTCGTACTGGCGGCGGACCAGGTGGCCCGGGCCCTTGGGGGCGACCATGCAGACGTCGACGCCCTCGGGGGCCTTGATGAAGCCGAAGCGGATGTTCAGGCCGTGGCCGAAGAACAGCGCGTCGCCGTCCTTGAGGTTGTCCTTGATGGACTCCTCGTAGACCTGGGCCTGGATCGGGTCCGGGACCAGGATCATGATGACGTCGGCCTCGGCGGTGGCCTCGGCGGGCGTCACCACGCGCAGGCCCTGCTCCTCGGCCTTGGCCTTGGACTTGGAGCCCTCGTGCAGACCGACGCGGACGTCGACACCCGAGTCACGGAGCGACAGCGCGTGGGCGTGGCCCTGGCTGCCGTATCCGATGACCGCGACCTTGCGGCCCTGGATGATGGACAGGTCGGCGTCGTCGTCGTAGAACAGCTCGGCCACTGGGAATCTCCTATGTGTGCTGGTGTTGCGACCCACCGTACGGCGGGCGGGGGAGGGAAGTTTTCAGGTCTCGCCATACGGGCGGAACCGGCGGCTCGATCTGGCTGGTTCAGGCCGAGCGGTCGAGCGCCCGCAGGCTGCGGTCCGTGATGGAGCGGGAGCCGCGGCCGATCGCGATGGTGCCGGACTGGACGAGCTCCTTGATGCCGAAGGGCTCCAGCATCTTGAGCATGGCCTCCAGCTTGTCGCTGGACCCGGTGGCCTCGATGGTGACGGCCTCGGGCGAGACGTCCACGGTCTTGGCGCGGAACAGCTGGACGATCTCGACGATCTGCGAGCGCGTCTCGTTGTCGGCGCGGACCTTGGCGAGGACCAGTTCGCGCGCCACGGCGCCCGCCGGCTCCAGTTCGACGATCTTCAGGACATTGACGAGCTTGTTGAGCTGTTTGGTGACCTGTTCGAGCGGAAGTTCCTCGACGTTCACGACGATGGTGATGCGCGAGATGTCGGGGTGCTCGGTGACGCCCACGGCCAGGGAGTCGATGTTGAAGCCGCGGCGTGAGAACAGGGCGGTGATCCGGGCTAGGACACCGGGCTTGTTCTCGACCAGGACGGAGAGCGTGTGCTTGGTGGTCATGACTCTTGAGTCTCTCTTTCGCTCTCGGTCTCTAGTCGTCTTCGTTGTCGCCGAAGTCGGGGCGGACCCCGCGGGCGGCCATGACTTCGTCGTTCGAGGTGCCCGCGGCGACCATCGGCCAGACCTGGGCGTCCTCGTGGACGATGAAGTCGACCACGACGGGGCGGTCGTTGATGGCGTTGGCCTCGGCGATGACCTTGTCGAGGTCCTCGGGGCGCTCGCAGCGCAGCGCCACGCAGCCCATGGCCTCCGACAGCTTCACGAAGTCCGGGACGCGCGTGCCCTTGTTGGGGCCGATGTCCTCGGGACCGCTGTGCAGGACGGTGTTGGAGTAACGCTGGTTGTAGAACAGCGTCTGCCACTGGCGGACCATGCCGAGGGCGCCGTTGTTGATGATGGCGACCTTGATCGGGATGTTGTTCAGGGCGCAGGTGGTCAGTTCCTGATTGGTCATCTGGAAGCAGCCGTCGCCGTCGATCGCCCAGACCGTGCGGTCGGGCTGACCGGCCTTGGCGCCCATCGCGGCCGGGACCGCGTACCCCATCGTTCCCGCGCCGCCGGAGTTGAGCCAGGTGGCGGGCTTCTCGTACTCGATGAAGTGGGCGGCCCACATCTGGTGCTGGCCGACGCCCGCGGCGAAGATCGTGTCGTCCGGGGCGAGCTTGCCGACCCGCTCGATGACCTGCTGCGGGGAGAGCGAACCGTCCTCGGGCTGGTCGTAGCCGAGGGGGTAGGTGTCGCGCCAGCGGTTGAGGTCCTTCCACCAAGCGGTGTAGTCGCCCTGCTGGCCTGCGGTGTGCTCGGCCTGGACGGCCTGGATCAGGTCGGCGATGACCTCGCGGGCGTCTCCGACGATCGGCACGTCGGCGGCGCGGTTCTTGCCGATCTCGGCCGGGTCGATGTCGGCGTGGACGATCTTCGCGAAGGGAGCGAAGCTGTCCAGCTTGCCGGTGACGCGGTCATCGAAGCGGGCTCCGAGGGCGACGATCAGGTCGGCCTTCTGCAGCGCGGTGACGGCGGTGACCGCTCCGTGCATGCCCGGCATTCCCACGTGCAGCTTGTGGCTGTCGGGGAATGCGCCGAGCGCCATCAGTGTGGTGGTGACGGGCGCTCCGGTGAGTTCTGCCAGGACCTTCAGCTCGGCGGTGGCCTGGGCCTTCAGGACGCCGCCGCCCACGTAGAGGACGGGCCGCTTGGCGGCGGTGATCAGCTTGGCGGCCTCGCGGATCTGCTTGGCGTGCGGCTTGGTCACCGGGCGGTAGCCGGGCAGGTCCTGGGTGGGCGGCCACTGGAAGGTGGTCTGCGCCTGGAGGGCGTCCTTGGCGATGTCGACGAGGACAGGGCCCGGCCGACCCGTGGAGGCGATGTGGAACGCCTCCGCGATCGTCGCCGGGATGTCCTCGGCCTTGGTGACGAGGAAGTTGTGCTTGGTGATCGGCATCGTGATGCCGACGATGTCCGCCTCCTGGAAGGCGTCCGTGCCGATCGCCTTGGAGGCGACCTGGCCGGTGATCGCGACCATGGGCACGGAGTCCATGTGGGCGTCGGCGATCGGCGTGACGAGGTTGGTGGCACCGGGGCCGCTCGTCGCCATGCACACCCCGACCTTGCCGGTGGCCTGCGCGTAACCGGTGGCCGCGTGTCCCGCACCCTGCTCGTGCCGGACCAGGACGTGACGGACGCGGGTGGAGTCCATCATCGGGTCGTACGCGGGAAGAATGGCACCGCCGGGAATGCCGAATACCGTGTCGGCCCCGACTTCCTCGAGAGAACGAATGAGGGACTGCGCGCCCGTGACGTGCTCGACGGGTGCGGACTGCTGTCCTGAGGATCGGGGCCGCGGCTGCGGATGGTGGGCCCCGGTGGCCTGCTCGGTCATCGGCATTCTCTTCTCGAAGCTGAGGGTTTTTGCGGGGTGTTTGCAGGGTTTTGGCAGTGCCGGTGCAACAAAAAACCCCTCGTGCCAAGTGGCAAGCGAGGGGAGCGCGTCGGAGCGGTTGTGGGATTCCGGTATTCGGACCGGTGATTCCCAGCTTCAGCCGACGCGCTTTCCAAGTACGAGAATTCGGGTGCGCATGGCATTGACCCTCTCTCCAGCGCACAGCGCCTGTCAAGTAGGTGGGACGGGGGTCTCATTATGTGAGCGGATAAAGGATTCGACACCTCCTCCTCCGAATGCCACCGGGGGGCCGCCCGCCAGGACGGGCTCCGCGGGCCCGTACGGAACGGGGTACTGCCCGAGCGAGAGCGCACGGCGCAGTCGGTACTCGTCGAGCGGCCCGGAGAACGCCATGCCCTGTCCATGCGTACAGCCCATCGCGCGCAGGGCGACGACCTGCTCCGGAAGGTCGACGCCGTCGGCCACGGAACGCAGCCCCAGATCGCCGGCGATACGCAGCAGACCGGCGGTGATCTTGTGAAGGCGCGCGGACTCGACGACGCCCTCGACCAGGCTGCGGTCCAGTTTCAGTACGTCGACGGGGAGCCGTCGCAGTGCGGTGATGGCGGCATAGCCACTCCCGAAGCCGTCAAGGGCGATGCGCACGCCGAGCCTGCGCAGGGAGGTCAGACGGCGCTCCAGATCGTCGAGGGGAACGCGGGGGTCGCTGTCGGCCAGCTCGATGACGAGCGCCCCTGAGGGCAGCCCGTACCGGGTGAGGAGGGCCTCGATGGAGCTCAGCGGCATGGAGCGGTCCAGGAGGCGCCGCGCACTGATCCGGACGGCGACGGGCGTCGCATGCCCCGTGCGCCCCCGCTCGGCGGCCTGCTGGACGGCTTCCTCGAGCATCCAGCGGCCCAGCTCCGCGGTGCGGGCGCTCTCCTGGGAGTCCGACGAGTCGGCCACGCGCAGGAACTCGGCGGGCGTGAAGAGGATGCCCTGCGCCGAGCGCCAGCGTGCCTGGGCCGCTACGGAGGTGATGCTTCCGTCGTCCAGGGAGACCACCGGCTGGTGGAGCAGCGCGAACTGGCCTTCGTGCAGGGCGGTGCGCAGCCGCGTCGCCAGCTCCGCCTTGCGCACGACATCTGCCTGCATCTGAGGGGCGTACAGCTCGACGCGGCCCTTGCCCGCGGCCTTGGCGCGGTACATCGCCAGGTCGGCGTTGCGCAGCAACTCGCCCGCACCGAGGCCCGGTTCGGCGAAGGCCACGCCGATGGACGCCGCCACGCGCACGTCGTTGCCGTCGATCGCGTAGGGCTGGGAGAGGGTGATTCTGAGACGGTCGGCGAGTTCGTAGATGTGCTGCTCGCGTGCGGCCTGGTCGCGGGTGCCGTCGCCCACGATCAGCGCGGCGAATTCGTCGCCGCCAAGCCGGGCCGCGCAATCCCCGGACCTGACGGCCTCCTGAAGGCGACGGGCCGCCTGGATCAGGAGTTCGTCTCCCGCCTGATGGCCGATGGTGTCGTTGACCGCCTTGAAGCCGTCCAGGTCGATGAAGAGCACGGCCGTGCCCCGGTCGGTGACTCTGCGGCCGGTGAGCGCCTGACCGACCCGGCGCGTGAACAGGGCCCGGTTGGGCAGGTCGGTGAGCGGGTCGTGCTCGGCGTTGTGCTGCAACTGCGCCTGGAGGCGGACCCGTTCGGTGACGTCGCGGCTGTTGAAGATGAGGCCGCCCTGGTGACGGTTGACCGTGGACTCCACGTTCAGCCAGTCGCCGTCACCGGACTTGAAGCGGCACTCGATGCGGGTCGTGGGCTCTTCCACGGGGTTCGCGGTGAGGAATCTGCGGACTTCGTGGACCACGCGGCCCAGATCCTCGGGGTGCATGAGCGAGGCCAGTTCGGAGCCCATGAGGTCTTCGGCCTCGCGGCCGTAGACGCCGGAGGCGGCCGGACTGACGTAGCGGAGTATGCCGTTCGGAGCGGCGATCATGATCACGTCGCTCGAACCCTGGACCAGGGAGCGGAAGTGGTTCTCCTTCTGGGCCAGTTCCTGGGTGAGGGTGATGTTGTCCAGGAGCATGATGCCCTGGCGCACCACCAGGGCGAGCACGACCGTGCCCGCGGTGAAGAGCACGACTTCGTCGACGCTGCGGCCGCTGAGCACGTTGTAGAGAATCCCCAACGTGCAGACTGCGGCGGCGAGATACGGCGTGAGCGCGGCGATCGATCCGGCGATCGGCCGGGTGGCGGCGGGCCGCGCACCCTGGGGAGCACCGCCGTCCTCCACGCGTGTGTGCTGCGCGTCGTCCGCGTTCTTGGACCAGGGCACCGCCCAGGGCGCGTACGCCAGGAGCAGTGATCCCGCGAACCAGCCCGCGTCCAGCATCTGCCCCGAGCGGTAACTGGCGTGCAGCAGGGGCGAGGTGAACATCGCGTCGCACATGACGGTCAGCGCTAGGGCGCCGATCGCCGTGTTCACCGCTGTGCGGTTGGCGGATGCTCGTCTGAAGTGCAGCGCGAGGACCATGCTGACCAACGCGATGTCGAGAAGCGGGTAGGCGAGCGAGAGCGCGGCGTGCGCGACGCTCTGGCCCACGAACTGTGCCGTGTGCGCGAGGGCCAGGCTCCAGGAGAGCGTGAGCAGCGAGCCGCCGATGAGCCAGGCGTCGAGCGCGAGGCAGACCCAACCCGCTCTCGTCACCGGGCGCTTGGCAAGCACGAGCAGGCCGATGATGGCGGGCGGCGCGAAGCAGAGGAAGAACAGGTCGGCGAGGCCGGGGCTCGGCACCGGCTGCTCGAGCACGACCTCGTACCAGCCCCATACGCCGTTGCCCAGGGCCGCCATCGCGGAGGAGAGCGCGAACAGCAGCCATGCGGGTCGAAAGCGGCTTCGACGGGTGCGCGAGTAGCGGAAGCAGGAGACCGCGGCGGTCGCCGCGGCGACGCTCAGTCCGAAGTCACCCATGATCAGGGCGGCTCTCGTCGATCCCCAGCCGAGCGCGGCCCCGGCGGCATACCCGCCGCAGACCACAAGGAGCGCGATCTGCGAGACGAGGCTCGTGCCGCCGCCGGAGACGGGGCGCCGGGCCAGTGGGGACCTGGACGACATCGGTGCCGTCAGACCTCCGCCGCCCTTCAGGGCGGTGGCGGGTGACGGGCGGGTGCTCACCGGGCCGCCCTGGTCCGTACCGCCCTTGTATCCGTCCGCCTCCCGTGATCGATCGGCACCGGGATTTCGTGTGCGTATCCGTCGCGCAGCCGACTGCGAGCCGGTGCGCGTGAGAGTCGCCGTCGGCAGCTCCGCCGCGTCGGTTCGTTCGCCCATTGGCCGTACATCGCCCGTCGCCCCCCTCGCGTCTGATGCCTTGCCTCGTCCCCGGCGCCGAACGGTCCACGGCGCAGCCCCTGTCGGGACGATACACCAGTCTCGTCACTCAGGGACATAGGTTCTGTACGCTCAGTGACGGCAAGCGGTGTCGTAAACACGGGGCGCACGCACACGGGTGCGGAGCGTGCTCGAACGCTCCCTGGGCGACTGCGGTTCGATGCGCTACCGGGTCGTCAGGACTACGTTCCCGAGGGGTTCCCCTGCGGCGTAACGGGTCAGTTGCGCGGCGAGCAGGCGCTTGCCGCGGGGCAGGAAGGCGGAAGACGATCCGCCCACGTGCGGGCTGATGAGCACTCCAGGAGCCTGCCACAGGGGATGACCTGCGGGCAGCGGTTCCGGATCGGTGACGTCCAGAGCGGCTGTGATCCGGCCGCTCTCCAGTTCGGCCAGGAGCGCCTTGGTGTCGACGACGGGGCCGCGTGCGACGTTCACCAGCAGGGCGCCGTCCTTCATTCGGGCCAGGAATTCGGCGTTCACCAGGCCACGGGAGGTGTCGGTGAGGGGCGTGGAGAGGATGACCACATCGGCGTCGGGCAGCAGTGCGGGCAGTTCGGCGAGCGGGTGCACGGGGCCGCGCTCCGTGGCACGGGCGGAGCGCGCGACGCGCGCCACCCGCGCGCACTCGAAGGGGGCGAGCCGGTCCTCGATGGCGGAACCGACCGATCCGTAGCCCACGATCAGGACGGACTTGTCGGCGAGCGCCGGATAGAACCCGGACCGCCACTCCTCCTGACGCTGCCCCTCCACGAATCGGGGGATGCCGCGCAGCGAGGCGAGGGTCAGGGTGAGCGTGAGCTCGGCGGTGCTGGCCTCGTGCACTCCCTTGGCGTTGCACAACTGGACGCCGGGTGCCAGGGACTTGAGCCCTGGCTGAATGTCGTCGATGCCCGCGGTGAGTGTCTGTACGGCGCGTACGGATGTCATCTCGGGCAGTGGTCGCAGGGAGGTCTGCGCTCCCTTCATATAGGGCACTACGTAGAACGCGCAGTCGGCCGGGTCCGCGGGGAAGTCCGGGCCGCCGTCCCAGAAGCGGTAGTTGAGCCCGGCATCGGCTGCTCCGGGCAGGCCTTCGATCTCGTCCGCGGCATAGGGGAGCCATACGTCTGTCGTCATGGTCAGGAGGCTAATGCGCACAGGCCGCACGTCACGTGAGGGGAGGCAGCGGTTACGTTGGGGGCTGCTCGGACATGAAGTGGGGGGCACGGCCAGGTGGACCGCAGGACGATCGGCGCCGCAGCGCTCGAGGTGGGTGCGGTCGGGCTCGGCTGCATGCCGATGAACTGGGCGTACACCGGCTCGCGGCAGCGGGGCGAGGAGTCGCTGCGTACCGTGCACGCCGCGCTGGAGCAGGGCTCGACCCTCCTTGACACGGCGGACATGTACGGGCCTTTCACCAACGAGCTGCTGGTGGGGCGGGCGCTGAAGGGGCGGCGCGGCGAGGCCTTCGTTTCCACCAAGTGCGGGCTCCTTGTGGGCGAGCAGCACATCGTCGCCAACGGCCGCCCCGGCTATGTGAAGCGGGCCTGCGACGCGTCGCTGCGACGGCTGCAGACCGAGACGATCGACCTGTATCAGCTGCACCGTGCCGATCCCGAGGTGCCCGTCGAGGAGACCTGGGGCGCGATGGCCGAGCTTGTCGCCGTGGGGAAGGTGCGGGCCCTTGGGCTGTGCGCGGTGGGGGCACGTGCCTCGCGGCGCGAGGGCAGGGGGCTACACGAGGGAACGATCCGGCAGTTGGAGCGGGTCCAGCAGGTTTTTCCGGTCAGCGCGGTGGAGGCCGAGCTCTCGGTGTGGTCGCGGGAGGCGCTCTTGACGCTGCTTCCGTGGTGCGCGGCGCGCGGGGTCGGCTTTCTGGCGGCGATGCCGCTGGGGAACGGGTTCCTCACCGGGACGCTGACGCCGGGGCAGGGCTTCGAGCCGGACGACGTGCGGGCCAGGCATCCCCGTTTCACCGCCGAGATGATGGCGGCCAATCAGCCGCTCGTGGTGGGCCTTCGCCGGGTGGCCGAGCGGCACGGGGCGACCCCGGCCCAGGTGGCCCTTGCGTGGGTGCTCGCGCAGGGCAGCGACGTGGTGCCGATCCCCGGGGCGAAGCGGGAGCGCTGGGCGGTGCAGAACGCGGGGGCGGCGTCGATGCGGCTCACCGAGGCGGACCTGGCGGAGATCGCGGCGCTGCCGTCGGCGATGGGTTCGTGGGACTGATGTCCGCGGGTCGGTCACGCGGGATGGGGAACCTGTGGGGACCGAGCGGTGTATGAACAGGAGAAGCGCTGCGTCGAAGGGAACCTGATCGTGCAACGACCTGCTGTCACGGCCGCATTGGCCGCCGCTGCCCTTGTGCTCACGGCCGGCTGCTCGTCCGGGGGCGGGGGCACGCCGGACAACGGAAAGAGCGCCGAGTCGAGCCCCGCCACGTCGGACGGGGCATCCACGGGGAAGGCGCGCGCCGGCGACGCCCCGCCGGAAGAGGGATCGGCGAAGGTCACCAAGACCCTCACCGAGAACCTGAAGTCGCCCTGGGGCCTCGCACCGCTCCCCGGCGGGGACCTGCTTGTGTCCTCACGCGACGAGGGGACCATCACCCGCGTCGACGGCGATACGGGCAAGAAGACCGACCTCGGCTCGGTCCCGGGCGTCTCCCCCGCCGGTGAGGGCGGCCTGATGGGCCTGGCGCTCTCCCCTTCGTACGCGTCGGACCACATGGTCTACGCGTACTTCACCACCGAGTCGGACAACCGCATCGCCCGCCTGCTGTACGACGAGAAGAAGCCCTCCGGACAGCAGCTCGGGGCGCCCGACACGGTCTTCAAGGGCATCCCCAAGGGCGGGGTCCACAACGGCGGCCGGATCGCCTTCGGCCCGGACAAGATGCTGTACGCGGGCACGGGAGAGACGGGCGACACGGGCCTGGCCCAGGACAAGAAGTCGCTCGGCGGCAAGATCCTCCGCCTCACCCCGGACGGCGACCCGGCCCCCGGCAACCCCTTCGACGACTCCCCCGTCTATTCGTACGGCCACCGCAATGTGCAGGGTCTGGCCTGGGGCGAGGACAAGCAGCTCTGGGCGGCGGAATTCGGCCAGGACACCTGGGACGAACTGAACGAGATCAAGGCCGGCGACAACTACGGCTGGCCGGAGGTCGAGGGCAAGGGCGACGAGGAGGGCTTCCACGATCCGGTGGCCCAGTGGAAGACCTCGGAGGCCTCCCCCAGCGGCATCGCCTACGCCGAGGGCTCGGTCTGGATGGCGGGCCTGCGCGGCGAGCGGCTGTGGCGCATCCCGGTCCG
Source organism: Streptomyces sp. NPDC056486 (assembly GCF_042795295.1). Lineage (NCBI taxonomy): Bacteria > Bacillati > Actinomycetota > Actinomycetes > Kitasatosporales > Streptomycetaceae > Streptomyces > Streptomyces sp. NPDC056486. Next base: position 3,570 of record NZ_JBHTSF010000189.1, on the reverse strand, counting down.
GGGCGTGGACAACGCCGTGGAGCCCCAGTCCTTCCTGAAGGGCGAGCACGGCCGCCTGCGCACGGTCGTCGCGGCGGGCGGCGACAAGCTGTGGCTGGTGACGAACGAGACGGATTCCCGGGGCACCCCTGAGAAGGGGGACGACAAGATCCTTGAGGTGACCGTCAAGTAGGGTCCGCGTCGGTCGGCTCGGGTTCCGTCTTCGCCTGCTGCGGCACCCTCACCACGACCTTGCCGGACGTGAGGTCTATCGGGCCGCGGCCGGGGTCACCGTCGGCCACGTCGACCCGGCTCAGTTCAAGGCGCTTCTGCTCGTCGTCCGTGTGTTTGCGGCCGGGCTGAAAAAGCTCGATCAGATTGAACACTGCGCCTCCTGGCAGCCGAGTTCCTCCCTACCAGCGTAAGCGAGCGCCTGCGAAACCCATCGGGAGCGGGAAAGCGCAGGTCAGCCGGTGGACTGTGCGCTCTCTGTGCTCTCTGTGCTCTCTGTGCTCTCTGTGGGGAAAAGGCGCAGGCGGTGGGCGAGGGCGGCCGCCTCGCCCCGGCCTGCGACGCCCAGCTTGGCGAGGATGTTGGAGACGTGGACGCTCGCCGTCTTGGGGGAGATGAAGAGCTCCTCGGCGATCTGGCGGTTGCTGCGGCCCGCGGCGACGCGGCGGAGCACGTCCCGCTCCCGGCTGGTGAGGCCGAGCGCCTCGGCGGGGTCGACCGGGGTGAGGCGGGCGCTCACGGTGTCGTGCTCGTTAAGGGTGAGGCGGGCGCGCTGGGCGAGCCCCGAGACGGACTCGGCGAGGGGCCGGGCCGCCAGGCGCTCGGCGGTCTCACGGGCTTGGCGCAGCAGAGTGGCGGCGCGTTCACGGTCCGCTTCTGCGCCCAGGCCCGCAGAGGTGGCGAGGAGGGACTCGGCGAGGCGCAGGCGGGCGCGGGCGAGGTCGTAGGGGCGGTCGAGGGGTTCGAACGCGGTGACGACGGCGGACCAGTCGGCGGGGGCGTCGCGGTCCTCGGCGCGCAGGAGCTCGGCGCGTACCCACTTCTCGTACGCGACCCAGACCGGCACCGGTGAGGGGAGTTTCTTGGCGGCCCGTCGAATGCTTTCGATGGCCTCGGTCCTGCCGGGTTCGGCGGCGGGCAGGCCGCGCGTATCGGCCTCGGAGGTGGCGGCGACGAGCAGCAGGGGCCAGGTGTAGCGCTGGGTGCCGGGCGGGAAGCCCGTCGCCAGGGCCTGTTCGAGCTCGGCGCGCGCCGCTGCGACGCCGGCCGCGCGGTCGGGGTCGGCCGCCGCGATACCGAGGGCGGCGGTGACCATGGGCAGGGAGTACTGCGGCATGAGGCCGTGCAGCCCGTACTGATCGCGGGCCAGGGTCAGTTGGGCGGCGGCTTCGGGTACGTCGCCGCGGCCGAGGGAGACGACAGCGAGGTGCAGGGCCGCCCCGGCCCGTGGTTTGACACCCAACGCGCCGCGGCGGGCCGCCTCGCTCGCGTCGACCGCCTCGTCCCAACGGCCCAGCGAGATCAGGGTCTCCGCCTTGTTGTTCTGGACCCAGCTCTCGGTGTCCGTGAGTCCGTACTTCCGGCAGAGCGCGAGGCCCTGGTCGCTGACCTCCAGGGATTCGAGGGAGCGGCCCGAGCCTTCCAGTACGGACGGCAGGTTGACATGGATGTGCGGGATCCGGGAGACGAGGCCGGGCGGCGCCACGCACCGGTCCCTGACCGCGTACATCTCCGCAAGGCCGTGCTCGACGTCGCCCGCGTCGACCAGGAGGCCGCCGAGGATGAGCCGGGCGTTGAGTTCGATCTCCTCGGCCTCGACCATCCGGGCGTACTCGACGGCGCGTTGGGCCGCCGCCAGGGTCTCCGCTCCGGGGTTGTGGAGCATGCCCCAGGAGGCGACGTTGGTAAGGACCTCGGCGTGCACCTCGGACGGCGGAAGCCCGCGGACCAGTTCCTGCGCGGTGGCGATCTCCGCCCAGCCGTCGCCGCGGGCCAGTGTCGAGGTGAGCCGGGAGCGCTGGATCCAGAACCAGGCTGCGCGCAGGGGGTCTTGCTCGTCCTCAAGGATGCGCAGCGCCCGCTTGGTGATCTTCAGGGCGCGCTCCCGCTCACCGCAGAGGCGTCCGGCGACGGCGGCCTCCGCCATGAGGTCCAGGTAGCGCAGCGGGGTGGTCTCGGGGTCACAGCCGCAGGGAGGGTAGACCTCGGCGTAATCGAGGGGCCGCAGTTCCAGGCGTACGTCTTCGGGGGCGGCCTCCCACAACTCCATCGCCCGTTCGAGGAGGCGCAGTTGCTCGGAGTACGCATAGCGGCGGCGGGCTTCGACTGAGGCGCGCAGGACGGCGGGGAGGGCCTTCGCCGCGTCGTGCGCGTGGTACCAGTAGCTGGCGAGGCGGGCGGCACGCTGGTCGTCGGCGACCAGTGAGGGGTCGGCTTCGAGCGCCGTGGCGAAACGGCGGCTGATCCGGGAGCGTTCACCGGGCAGCAGGTCGTCGCCGACGGCCTCGCGCACGAGGGAGTGCCGGAAGCGGTAGCCGTCGCCGTCGGGCGACGGCAGAAGTATGTTGGCGCCGACCGCGGCCCGCAGCGCCTCGATCAGGTCGTCCTCGGCGAGTCCGGCGACCGCGGCGAGCAGCGGGTACTCGACGGTCGAGCCGCCCTCGGCGACGATCCTGGCCACCCGCTGGGTGTCCTCGGGCAGCTCCTCGACGCGTACGAGGAGGAGGTCGCGCAGGGAGTCCGTGAGGCTCGCGCAGCTGCCGCCGTGCGAGGCGACCGCGAGCTCCTCGACGAAGAAGGCGTTGCCGTCCGAGCGGTCGAAGATGTCGTCCACCAGGGACTGCGCGGGCTCGGCGCTGAGGATCCCCGCCATCTGCCGGGCGACCTCGCCCTTGCTGAAGCGGGGCAGTTCGATGCGTCGCACCGTGCGCAGGCGGTCCAGCTCGGCGAGGAGCGGGCGCAGCGGGTGGCGGCGGTGGATGTCGTCGGCGCGGTAGGTGGCGACGACGACGAGGCGGCCGCTGCGCAGGGTGCGGAAGAGGTAGGCGAGGAGGTGGCGGGTCGAGGCGTCGGCCCAGTGCAGGTCCTCCAGGGCGACGACCACCGTGCGCTCCGCGGCGAGGCGCTCCAGGAGACGGACGGTCAGCTCGAAGAGGCGGGCCATGCCTTCCTCGTCGTGCTGGGCGTCGGTGCCACGCAGGCGCTGCGGGGCCTCGCCGAGTTCGGGCAGGAGCCTGGCGAGCTCGCCCTCCTGGTCGGCCGCCGCGGCGTCCACCTCGCCGGGAAGCTGGCGGCGCAGGGAGCGCAGGGCGCTGGAGAAGGGGGCGAAGGGAAGGCCGTCCGCGCCTATCTCCACACAGCCGCCGAGCGCGACGACGGCTCCTTCGGCGCGGGCCGCCGCGGTGAACTCCTCGATGAGGCGGGTCTTGCCGACGCCCGCCTCGCCGCCGAGGAGCAACGCCTGCGGCTCGCCCGTGCCGGGGGTGCTCCCCGTGGCACGGGCGAGTGCGTCGTTCAGAACGCCCAGCTCATCGGCTGGCGGCGCAGGGAGCGCAGGGCGCTGGAGAAGGGGGCGAAGGG
>NZ_JBHTSF010000188.1:0-16031 GCF_042795295.1 Streptomyces sp. NPDC056486 | reverse complement strand
CCCATGACCCCGGGTAATCGGGTGGGTGGGTGGGAGACATCCGCCGCGAAGCGGCGGTTCAGTGCCGGAGCTAAGGCGGCGGCAAGGGCTGCGACACAGGCCCGCTTCCCCACCCCGGCTGCGACGCGGACTCCGGCTCCGGCTCCGGCTCCGGCAATGGCTCCGGCAATGGCAATGGCTCCCCCTCCAAGAACTCAAGGCGGTTGCCCACCGGGTCGTCCGCGTAGAAGCGCCGGTGTCCCGGCAACGCGTCGTCCCAGGTGACGGGCACGCCCCGCGAAGAGAAGCGCTCCGCGTACGCGGAGATGTCCCGCACCCGCAGCCCGGGGTGCGCCTTCCTCGCGGGGCGGAAGTCGGCCTCGATACCGAGATGCAGCTGCACGGCACCCGCCATGAACCAGCACCCGCCCCGCGAGGCCAGCGCACCCGGCTTGGGGATCTCGGTCATGCCGAGCACCCCGCAGTAGAAGGCCCGCAGCAGCGCCTCGCTCCCCGGCGGAGCCGCCAGCTGGACGTGGTCGATGGACGTCAGGGGCATGGGGGGTCAGTCCCCTCGCCGCGCCACCGCGAACACCCTGCGGAAGGGGAAGACCGTGCCCCCAACCCCCGCCGGGTACGCCTTGCGCAGCAGCTCCCGGTACTCGGAGAGGAACGCCTCCCGCGCCTCCGCGTCGTCCGCGAGCGCCGTGAGGACCGGGCGCAGGCCCGTCCCCCGCACCCAGTCCAGGACGGGGTCATCCCCCTCAAGGAGGTGCAGATACGTCGTCTCCCACGCGTCCACCTCGCACCCCAGCGAGACAAGCCGCTCCAGGTAGGCCGCCGGCGAGAGCACCGCGTCCGCGTGGCGCAGCCGCCCGTCGAGCCGCTCCCGCCAGCGCGGTGACTCGCTCAGTTCGCGCATCAGGACGTGACTGGGGGCGTCGAAGTTGCCGGGGACCTGGAGGGCGAACGTCCCGCCGGGGGCCAGCGCCGCCACCCAGGCGGGGAAGGAGTCCGGGTGGTCCGGCACCCATTGGAGCGTCGCGTTGGACAGGATCAGGTCGTACGTCCCCTCGGGCGGCGCCCAGTGCGACGCGTCCGCCGCGGCGAAGTCCAGGCGCCCGCCGCCGGACGTGGGCCCTGCGAGCCGCTCGGCCTGCTCCAGCATCTGCGGGGAATTGTCGAAGCCGGTGACGTGCGCCGTGGGCCAGCGTTCGGCGAGGAGGCGGGTGACGTTGCCGGGACCGCAGCCCAGGTCGGCGATGCGGGGCGCGCGGCCGCCGGTGGCGGGGAGTTCGGGGATGCGGGCCAGCAGGTCGACGAAAGGGCGGGCCCGGTGGCCGGAGTGGCGCAGATACTGACCCGGATCCCAGGTGGGGGTGGGGGCGGAGCTGTTGCTGGGGGCGGCGGACATGGGTGGGCCTCCTCTGGGCAGGGACCTCGTGCGACGGTGCGGGGACGACCTCGTGCGACCTCTTGCCTAAGCTTCGTACCGGCGTCATGTCGCCTTTGTGCGGGCGCCATGGACGTCGTACAGCCATCCTCAGCCCCGAAGTCTCTTGACGTCAAGAGACTTCATGTCGACAGACCCCCTACACTGATCGCCATGGAGGACGAGGTCGATCGGCTGGTGGCAGCATGGCGCCGTGAGCGCCCTGACCTCGACGTGGAACCACTCGAGGTGCTCAGCCGTGTCAGCAGGCTCGCGCGGCATCTCGACAGGGCCCGTCGGCTCGCGTTCTCCGAGCACCAGCTGGAGCCGTGGGAGTTCGACGTACTGACGTCGCTGCGGCGCGCGGGCGCGCCCTACCAGCTCTCCCCCGGACAGCTCCTCACCCAGACCCTGGTGACGTCCGGCACGATGACCAACCGCATCGACAGGCTCGCGAAGAAGGGCCTCGTCGAGCGGCTGCCCGACCCGAGCGACCGACGGGGCGTGCTCGTGCGGCTGACCGATGAAGGGCAGGACCGCGCGGACCAGGCCCTCGCCGGACTCCTCAAGCAGGAGCGGGCGATCCTCGCCGAGCTGTCGCGCGGACAGCGGGGCGAGCTCGCCGCGCTGCTACGCCAGCTGACCGCCCCGTTCGACAACATCCCCGGCTAGGTCGACAGGACCCACCCCGGCCCTGCGCGCAAGCGCGACGGCCGCGAGCGTGGAGTGGACGCCCAGCTTCCCCAGCACGTTCTGCATGTGCGTACGCACCGTGTGCGGGGAGAGGAACAGCCTTTCCGCCACCGCCTTGCGGCCAAGACCGGCCACCATGCAGCGAAGGACCTCGCGCTCGCGCGGAGTCAGGGACTCCACCAGGCGCTCGGATTCCGTGCGGTGCTTGCGGGCGGCCGTCAACTCGCGCAGGACGCCGGTGAGCAGCGCGGGCGGCAGATGGGTCTCCTCCCGCAGCACCCCCCGTATGACCGTCAGAAGCCGGGACAGCGAGCAGTCCTTGGCGACCCATCCCGAGGCGCCCGCCTGGAGCGCGAGGGCGGCCCGGCGCGGGTCGTCCTTCTCGGCGAGCACGACCGTACGGACCATCGGCTGGCCCGAGCGGACTCCGGCCACCAGGGATATGCCGTCGACAAGACCGTCCGCGCCGCCCTCCTGCACCGAAGGCGCGGGCCGGACGCCCTGCATGGCGTTCGCGGAAGCGCCCAGGTCGGCGTCGACGAGCAGCACGTCGTATCTGCGCCCCTCGGCTATGGCCCGCTCAAGGCAGCGCAGTGCGGCGGGACCGCTGCCCGCCGCGGACACGTCGACGTCGGGCTCCGCCGCCAGTGCCGCTGCGAGCGACTCGGCGAAGATGCGATGGTCGTCGACGACCAGGACTCGGATACGAACCACTGAAAAACCCCCTCCCCCAGGCTCTCCGCGGAGAGCAGGGGATACCCCAACGTCGGAGGACGTACGGTGCGGGCACGACGCCCGCAACGGGGGTCGCCGCAGTCGCACGGCCGCCGCCGAGCTATGACTGCTACCCCCATCGCCGGGCGTCGTACCCGACTGTCTCGCCCCCTGATCAGTGCCGGCCCCCACCGGCACTGCCACTCAGAGTAGAGCCGGACGGCAGGAGCGGAAGGTAATTTACAGAACTGACTGGCCAGCGCGTTTAGGGTGAGCCGTATGTTTCGTATTGAGACAGGAGTCGACAAAGACCGGTTCGCTCTGCTCCTCGCCGGACTCCAGGGCTCGAACAACGCCGCGTCACCCGTGATCCGCGCCCTGCGCGGCACCCCCCAGGATCGTGAAATCCCGCTGGCCGTATGGCTGGTGGAACGCACGGAAGGCCTGGTCGGCGGCCTCGCGGGACACACCTGGGGCCGCTGGCTCCACGTGAACCACCTCTGGGTCAGCGAGAACCACCAGGGAGCGGGTCTTGGCGCACAGCTGCTCGCCGAGGCGGAGCGCATCGCGCGGGAGGAGCGGGACTGCCTCAACTCCCGTGTGGAGACATGGGACTTCCAGGCTCCGGGGTTCTACCGCGGTCAGGGGTACGACGTGGTGTCGGTGATCCCGGATTATCCGCAGGGGGCGAAAGAGTTCACCCTGACGAAGAGATTGGCCTGATGCCCACGCGGCCAGACGGACAAACGGCCACGCGGTCACGCAGTCACGCGGTCACGCGGTCACGCGGGGCCCGACGGCAGTTCCCGTACACGGTTGCCACCGAGCCCAACCCGCATCATCCGCACCGGAGTTGACAGAGCGCCTCGTCACGCCAAGCGGCGCGCCCCCGCCGAAGGAACCGCCGGGAACACCCGCGGGGACGTGTGGCCCGCCGAGGTGAACGCCTCCAGGACCGACTTCGTCACCGGCTCCGCGTCCACCTCCTCCACGAGGACGACCGCCGAGCCGCCGAAGCCGCCCCCGGTCATCCGGGAGCCGATCGCCCCGGCCGCGTTCGCGGACGACACCACCAGGTCCAACTCGTCGCAGGAGATGCGCAGATCGTCCCGAAGCGACGCGTGCCCCTCGGTCAGGACGGGGCCGATGGCCCGCACCTCGCCCGCGTCGAGCAGGCCGATGACCTGCTCCACCCGGTGGTCGTCCGAGACGACGTGGCGTACGTAGCGGCGGATCCGCTCGTCCGTCAGTTTCTCCAGGGCGGCGGGGAGTTCCGCGTAAGGAACGTCCCGCAGGTGGGAGACGCCGAGGATCCGCGCACCCTCCTCGCATCCGGCCCGCCGCTCCGCGTACGCCCCGTCGCCCAGCTCGTGCTTGACCCGGGTGTCGACGACGAGGAGCTGCAGGCCGTGCGCGGCGAGGTCGAAGGGGACCTGCCGTGTCGTCAGGTCGCGGCAGTCCAGGTGCAGGGCGTGGCCTTCCGTGGCGCACGCGGATGCCATCTGGTCCATCACACCGCACGGCACACCGACGAAGGCGTTCTCGGCGCGCTGGGCGATGACCGCCAACCGCGGTGCGTCCAGGCCGAGTTCGTACAGGTCGTTGAGGGCGAGTGCCGTGACGACCTCCAGGGCGGCCGACGAGGAGAGGCCCGCCCCGGTCGGCACGGTCGAGGCGAGGTGGATGTCGGCGCCCCCGGAGACCGCGTGCCCCGCGTCCCGCAGCGCCCACACGACGCCCGCCGGGTAGGCGGCCCAGCCGCCCTGCCCGGCCCCCCGGGCGGTCAGCGCGAGAGGCGTCAGCTCATCGACGCGCAGTTCGGCGACCGGTGCGTCGATGTCGGCCGAGTGGAGCCGCAGGACGCCGTCGGTGCGGCGCGCCACCGCCGCCACCGCGGTGTGCGGCAGCGCGAGCGGCATCACGAAGCCCTCGTTGAAGTCCGTGTACTCGCCGATGAGGTTGACCCGGCCCGGTGCCGACCAGACCCCGTCCGGCTCATACCCGTACAGCTCCGAGAACTGCCCCGCTACGTCCATCAGTTACCCCTTCAACCCCTGTTGACTAACGCTGGGCGAACGCCCACGCGTCGGCGACGATGCCCGCGAGGTCCGCGCGGGCCGGATTCCAGCCGAGCCGCTCCCGCGCGGTGGCCGCGGACGCGACGAGGACCGCCGGGTCGCCGCCGCGGCGCGGGGCCATGACCTCGGGGATCGGGTGTCCGGTGACCTGGCGGACGGTTTCGATGACCTCGCGCACGGAGAAGCCGTTGCCGTTGCCGAGGTTGCAGATCAGGTGCTCTCCGGAGGTGGCCGCCTCGACCGCGAGGAGGTGCGCCTGCGCGAGGTCCGCGACGTGGATGTAGTCGCGGACGCAGGTGCCGTCCGGGGTCGGGTAGTCGTCGCCGAAGACGGAGATGGCCTCGCGCTTGCCCTGCGCGACCTGGAGGACGAGGGGGATCAGGTGCGACTCGGGGTCGTGCCGCTCTCCCTGCTCGCCGTACGCCCCCGCCACGTTGAAGTAGCGCAGCGAGACCGCGGCCAGACCGTGGGCGGTGGCCTCACCGGTGATCATGTGGTCGACGGCGAGCTTCGACGCGCCGTACGGGGAGGTCGGGGCGGTCGGGTCCGTCTCGGTGATGGGGGTGCTGACCGGCTCGCCGTACGTCGCCGCGGTGGAGGAGAACACCAGCTTGCGCACGTCCGCGTCACGCATCGCGGCGAGCAGCGCCATCGTGCCGCCGACGTTGTTCTCCCAGTACTTCTCGGGCTTCACGACGGACTCGCCGACCTGCGAGAAGGCGGCGAAGTGCAACACGGCGTCGAAGGAGGAGTCCAGCCACTTGGCGGCATCGCGGATGTCGCCCTCGACGAACGTCGCGCCGGACGGGACGCCCTCGCGGAATCCGGTGGAGAGGTTGTCCAGGACGGTCACCTCGTGCCCGGCCTCGATCAGATGCTGGGCCACCACGCTTCCCACATAGCCCGCCCCGCCGGTGACCAGGTACTTACCGCTCATGAACTCGCTACCTCTCGCAGTCGCTGGGCCGCGGCTTCCGGCGGCACGTCGTTGATGAACACGCTCATGCCGGATTCGGAACCCGCGAGGAACTTCAGCTTGCCCGAAGTGCGGCGAATGGTGAAAAGCTCGAGGTGGAGCGCGAAGTCGTCCCTATTGACCGCTGTGTCCCCGGCGGCCCCCTCCATCCCGCCGAAAGGCGCCTGGTGCCACGCCGCGATGTACGGAGTGAGCGCCTCGCCCTCGGTCCCGCCTTCACCCTCACCGAAGATCCGGTCGAAGCGCCTCAAGAGTTCCAGATAAAGCTTGGGGAACTCTGTGCGTGCCGCTTCGTCGAGCCCGAGCAGGTCCGCGACACGGCGCTTGGGGTAGAGGTGCACCTCGTAGGGCCAGTGCGCGGCGTGGGGGACGAACGCCACCCAGTGCTCACCCTCCAGGACCACGCGCTCGCCCGCGCTCTCCTCGGCCACGACGTCGTCGAAGAGATTGCGGCCCGTCGACTCCTTGTGCGCGGCGAGCGACCTCAGCATCAGGGACGTACGCGGGGTGACGAAGGGGTAGGCGTAAATCTGGCCGTGCGGGTGGCCCAGGGTCACGCCGATCTCGGCGCCGCGGTTCTCGAAGCAGAACACCTGCTGTACGGCGGGCAGGTGCGAGAGCTCGGCGGTTCTGTCCGTCCACGCGTCCAGGACGAGTGCGGCCTGTTCCTCGGTGAGGTCGGCGAAGGACGAGTCGTGGTCGGAGGTGAAGCAGACGACCTCGCACCGTCCCGCGTCCCCGGCAAGCGAGGGGAAGCGGTTCTCGAAGACCGCCACGTCGTACGAGGAGTCGGGGACCTCGCTCAGCCTCTCGCCGTCGGACGGGCAGAGCGGGCACTCGTCGGCCGGCGGGTGGTAGGTGCGGCCCTGGCGGTGCGAGGCGATGGCCACCGCGTCGCCGAGCAGCGGGTCCCTGCGGATCTCCGATGTGGTGGAGATGGGATCCAGAGGCCTCTTGTCGACGGCGCCGCGCACGGCGTCGTCACGCGAGTCGTAGTAGATGAGCTCACGACCGTCTGCGAGACGGGTCGAGGTCTTCTTCACGTCCGGGGCTCCTCACCAACACCCACACCCAACATAACCGAACATAACAAATCACAAGCCAACAGCATCGTCAATGCCGGACCGGGAACGAGGCTGGAACCGGACCGGGACGGCCGCAGCTGTCTCACAGCTGTCCGTCCGATCACAATCAAACAAAGAACACCAAAAGAAGTCTTCAGTTATTGAAGAAGGAAGCGTAGGTTCCGGTCTGATCAGTTCGCGCAACGAAGCGAGTTCCCCATGCAGTCCCCCACACAGACCCTGGCCGAGGGGCTTCGGCTGCCCACCAACGGCCTCGACTACGCGATCCTCGCGATCTACTTCGTAGTTGTCCTAGGTATCGGCTTCGCCGCCCGACGCTCCGTGAAGACAAGCCTCGACTTCTTCCTCTCGGGCCGTTCGCTGCCCGCCTGGGTGACCGGCCTCGCGTTCGTCGCCGCGAACCTCGGTGCCACCGAGATCCTGGGCATGGCCGCGACCGGCGCCCAGTACGGCGTCGCGGTCGTCCACTGGTACTGGATCGGCGCCATCCCCGCGATGGTCTTCCTCGGCCTCGTGATGATGCCGTTCTACTACCGCAGCAAGGTCCGCTCGGTCCCCGAGTACCTGCTCCAGCGCTTCGACAAGTCGGCGCACCTGCTGAGCTCGGTGCTCTTCGCGTTCGCCGCGATCCTCATCGCGGGCGTCAACCTCTACGCCCTGTCGATCGTCGTCGAGGCGCTCCTCGGCTGGCCGCAGTGGGTGGCGATCGTGGTCGCCGGCTTCTTCGTCCTGGCGTACATCACGATCGGCGGGCTCTCCTCGGCGATCTACAACGAAGTCCTCCAGTTCTTCGTGATCCTGGCGGCCCTGATCCCGATCTGCGTCATCGGCCTGAAGAAGGTCGGCGGCTGGGACGGGCTCTCCGGCTCGATCGAGAAGTCGCACGGCTCGGACTTCATGAGCGCGTGGGGCGGCACCGGCATCGGTGACGCCAACCCGCTGGGCGCGAACTGGCTGACGATCATCCTCGGCCTCGGCTTCGTGCTCTCCTTCGGCTACTGGACGACCAACTTCGCCGAGGTGCAGCGCGCCCTGTCCGCGAAGAACCTCTCCGCCGCCCAGCGCACCCCGCTGATCGCCGCCTTCCCGAAGATCTTCATCGTCTTCCTGGTGATGATCCCGGGCCTGGTCGCGGCCGTACTCGTCCCGAAGATCGGCACGGCGGGCTCGGACCTGACGTACAACGACGCGATCCCGTATCTGATGCAGGAGTTGCTGCCCAACGGCGTGCTCGGCATCGCGGTGACCGGTCTGCTCGCGGCGTTCATGGCGGGCATGGCGGCGAACGTGTCGTCCTTCAACACCGTCTTCACGTACGACATCTGGGCCAAGTACGTGAAGACGGACAAGCCCGATGGCTACTACCTGCAGTTCGGTCGCGTGATCACCGCGATCGGCGTCCTCGCCTCGGTCGGAACGGCCTTCATCGCCTCGTCGTTCTCGAACATCATGGGCTACCTGCAGACCCTGTTCTCCTTCTTCAACGTCCCGATGTTCGTGGTCTTCATCATCGGCATGTTCTGGAAGCGGGCCTCGGTGAAGTCCGGTGTGTGGGGCCTGCTCGCGGGCACGACCGCCGCGATGATCAACTACTTCTACATCTACAAGCAGGGCGTCATCGACATCCCGACCGACCAGGGCGCCAACTTCGTCTCGGCGATCGTCGGCTTCGTCGCGGGCGCCGTGGTGATGGTCGTGGTCACGCTCTTCACCGCGCCCAAGCCGGAGGCCGAACTGGCCGGTCTGGTCTACGGAACGACCTCACCGGGCCTGGAGGAGCCGCCCGCCGAGGGCGACGACGCCTGGTACCGCAAGCCCGCGCTGCTCGGCTGGGGAGCGATCGTGCTCGCCGCGCTCTGCTACCTGCCGTACTCGCTCTAAATCCGATCGGAGGTCTGGAAGAACATGTCTGAGCAGCACAACTCTGAACTGCACAACGAAGTCTCCGAGCTGGAGCGCAAGTCCGCCACGGCGGCCCGTCTCTTCGACATCCGGCGGATCATCGGCGGTCTGTTCGTCGTCTACGGAGTCATCGTGACGATCGCCGGAATCAACCCGTCCGACGCCGACATGAAGAAGGCCGAGGACATCAACATCAACCTGTGGACGGGCCTGGCCATGCTGGCGCTCGGCCTCTTCTTCCTCGGCTGGCTGTGGCTGCGCCCCACGGTGCAGCCCGGCGAGGAGCCGGAGGAAAGCGAGTAGCACCCGCGGAACCCCGGACGGGGCCCGAGTTCACTGTGCCGGTGACTCGGGCCCCGTCGGCGTCTCCACGTCGTTCGCATAGGCCGCCACGGGCCGTTCCGCGCGGTCCAGAAGTCCGGTCCGCGCGGCGAGCGCGGCGGCCTCCAGGCGGGACCCGACGCCCAGTTTCATCAGGACGCGCTGCACGTGCGTACGCGCCGTGCTGGGCGCTATGCCCATCCCGGCGGCGATCAGGCGGGTGTCCTCGCCGTCCGCGACCCGCACCAGGACCTCGACCTCGCGCGGCGTCAGCATCTGAAGGAGCCGCTGCCCCTCGTCGTCGGGCTGCGCCGCCGGATTGAGCAGCTCGCTGAACGCGCCCTGGAGCAGCTGCGGGGCGACGGCCGCCTCGCCTGCCCGCGCCTTCATGATGGCGCGCTCGACGCCTTCGATGCGCTCGTCATGGCGTACGTATCCGGAAGCCCCCGCGGCGAAGGCCGCGGCGATCCCGCGCGGGCTCGGCACCGGGCCGAGCACCACCACGGCGACCTGTGGGCGCTCCCGCTTGATCTTCACGACCGGATCGAACATTCCGGCCTCCGCGGGCGTCGCCGTACCGAGCAGGCAGACTTCGGGGGCGCGGCTGATGACCAGCTCGGCCGCCCCGGCCGCGGGCGCGGCCGCGGCAAGAACCCGGTGGCCACGCAGCTTCAAGGCCGAGGCGAGTGCCTCGGCGAGCAGTCGGTGGTCGTCGACCACCATGAGTCGCACACCCATCGAGCAACCCCCCAGTTTTCCCCACGGAACCCCCACGGAACGAGGGCCCCCCGGCCCCGCACCCACTCATGCCCCGGAAGCTACACGCTTGTTCGACATCGCGCGCCCCCTACCGGTGAGAAGCGGCGCGGAATGCCCAAATCCCGGCTATGGACGGGTGATGGGTGGCACATGCGTGCGGAATAGCACAAGGGAAAACCGAACGGCCCCGCTCCTCATCAGGAACGGGGCCGTCCGCCGCGTATGCGGAGGTCACAGGGCTACTGGGCGACAAATCCCAGGGCCGTGTACTCCTTGTCGTCCTTGGAATACGGCTTGCTGATCAGCTCTTTGCCGAGATACAGCTTGCCGTCGCCGTAGAGGAGTTCGTTCGATTTCGGCACCATGCTGCTGATCGCACTGCCCACGGATTCGGCCGCGGGGGTCTCCAGAAGCTTGGTCTCCTTCATCGTCTTGCCGTTGAGAGAGACGATCTGGGCGCCCTTTTCATAGGTCGCGTCCTTGTACGCCAGGATGTTGCCGCCGTCCATACGGATCGGGAACATCTCCCCGTCGTCGCCCGCGTCGGCACGGTCGCCGGTGCTCTTTCCGGTGGCCAGCGAGAAGGAGATGATCTCGTTCGTCTGGCTGTAGCCGTCACCGCCGCCGTCGTGCTGACGGGTCGGGACGTAGAGCTTGTCGTTGCCGACGGCCAGCGCGGTGCACGCGTAGACGACGTTGACCTCGCAGTCGTGGTCGTACTTGCCGTCGGGCAGCGAGATCTTGGCGCGGAGATCGCCCTTGTCGTTGATCGAGAAGACATCGGTGATGCCGCTCGCGGTGATCTCCTGGGTGTCCTGGCCGAAGACGACAGGGCGGGTCGAGATGATCTTGGCGTTGTCGACGCCCGGCGTCACCGGGAAGGTCCACTTCTCGTCGCCGGTCTTGGAGTCGAGGAGCTGGACCTTGAGCTTCTCGTCGCCGTAGTCACCACACTTCTGGACGGCGACGAGCTGCTCGCCGCCCGCGTAGCCCTCGTCCTGGCACTTGTCGCCCGGGGTCGGCTCCCACAGGTGCTTGCCCTTGGTGATCTCGAAGGCGGCGCCGCCCGCGCTGGAACCGGCCGCGACGGTGCTGCCGCTGATGGTGAGCTCTTCGATCCGGGCGTCCGCGCTGCCCTCGTCGATGGTCTCCGTCCAGAGCTTGCTGCCGTCCTTCAGGTCGATCGCGGAGATCTGCGAGCAGGTCTTGTGGTCGCCCTTCTTGGTGCGCTTGCCGTCTTCGTACGCGACCGCGGCGATGCCGTCCTTGCTGACCTCGCGCGAGCTCGCGCACGTCTGGCCGGCCAGCGGCCGCGTCCACAGCTCCTTGCCGTCGGTCGCGTTGTAGCCGACGATCTCGTTGACGCCCGCCTTGGCGTAGACGTCGTCGGTGAGCCAGGAGCCCTTGATGCTCCAGACGTCGTCCTTGGGCACCTCGGGCTGCGGGAGCTGCATGGAGACCGTGGCGTTGGTGCTGCTCGGGACCTTCTCCGTGCCGGGGCCGCTCGGGCCCTGCTCGTCGCCGCCCTTCTTCTCCTCGCCCTTGCCGTCGTTGCCGCCGGTGGAGCCCTCGGAGCTCGCCTCGGTGTCCTTGCCGCCGGAGGTCGTGGCGTAGATGACGCCGCCGCCGACGATCACGGCGATCGCGACGACCGCAGCGATGATGATCTTCATCTGGCCGCTGAGCTTCGAGCCGCCCGAGCCGCCGGGCGCGGCCTGCGGCGCCATCGGCATCGTGCCGGGCTGCTGGTAGGCGCCGTAGGGGGGCTGCTGGCCGTAGGGAGGCTGCTGCCCGTACGGGGCCGGCTGGCCGTACGGCTGGGTCGGCTGGTTGTACGGCTGGGCCTGCTGGCCCGGGTAGCCGTAGCCCTGGGGCTGGCCGGGCGGCGGGGTACCGGGAGCCTGCGGCGGCTGCGGTGCCTGCGGTGCCTGCGGGTAGCCGTAGTTGGGCTGGCCCTGCGGCGGCGGAGGCGGCGTCTGGGGCGGCGGCGGGGTCTGCGGGTAGCCGTACGACGGGTTGTTCGGCTCAGGAGCCTTGCCGAAACCGCCGGGCGGGGGGTCCTGGGGGGCGCCGAACCCACCCTGCGGGGGCTCGTTGGGCGGCTGGGGCGGCTGGGTCATGACGTCGATTCCTTGGGGACGAGAGATGAACTGAGCGACAAAGAGGGCGACTTGCCCGACCGGGAAGTGATCACTTGCCGTAGGCCAGCATCAGCTTCTCCTGGCCCTTTGTGCTGCCCGAGAGCCGCGTGGTGGAGATGTAGAAGCGACCGTCCACGTAGTCGAGCGCCTTCGAGAAGAAGCCGCTCTCGATCTCCGAGGTCCCCGAGGGGTTCTTCAGGAGCGTCTTCGGCTTGTGCGAGCCCGAGATCGGGATCGAGACGATCTTGCCGCCTGCGTCGTACGAGGGCTCGACGTATCCGATGACCGCATTGCCGTCGACCTTGATCGGCAGCATCGATTCCTCAAGCGGCGACTTGGTGCGCCATGCTTCCTTGCCGGTGGCGAGGCTGATCGCCACGACCTCGTTGGCGCCGGACGTCGCCTCGGTCGGCAGGTAGAGGTTGTTGTCGTCGGTCGTGACGCCAAGGCAGCCCTGCAGACTGCCGCCGAGGAAGGACGAGCCGTCGCACTCCGGCGCGAACTTCTCGTCGACGCCGACCTCGGAGCGGGTCGCGCTGCTGTTGGGCTTCAGCGTAGTGATGTTCCACGTCTTCTTGTCCTCATTGGTGAGGTACACGATCGTGGGGCTCTCGGAGTAGATCCGGCCGATCCGCCAGCCCTTGGGGAACTTCTTCGTCCACACCGCGTCGCCCGTCTTCGGGTCGAGCTGCTGCAGCTCGTCGTGCTCGGTGGGCGAGCTCGCCCCGCACGAGTAGGCGACGAGCATCTTCTTGCCACCGGCGAAGCCGCTGGGGAAGCAGGCGCCCGGGTCCTTCTTGTCGGCGACGAAGAGCTCCTTGCCGTCGCTGATGCTCAGCGCCGTGCCGGACTGGGAGCGGCCGACCATCACCGTGTCACCGGTGATGGAGAGGTCGGTGGAGAGGGACATGTCGAAGAGCCCCTCCTCCTTGACCGGCTTCTTCCAGCCCTTGGCACCCGTCTTCAGATCGACGATCTGGATCTGGTTGCACTTGGAGTCGTCCTTCTGCCCGTCCTTGAACGCGACGACGATCTTGCTGTCGTCCGTGGCCTGCGGCGTCGTGCCACAGATCTTCTGCGGGAACGTGATCGTCGGCCAGGCGGTCTTGCCCGTGCTGACGTCGTAGGCGGAGATCTCCTTGTACGCGGCCTTGGCGGCGATGCCGTCCTTGATCCACATGCCCTTGGCGTCGGCGCCGGAACCGGGCACCTTGGGCGCTTCCTTGTAGAAGAGCACCTTCGACTCGCCGGGCTGGCGGCCCGCGTTGAGGTCGTCCTGCCCAGTCGCGCCGTCGCCGTCGCCGTCACCCGGGTTGACCGGGGCGGAGTTGCTGGCCTTCGGGTCGTTGGTCGTCCCGGCCAGGGGCTTCTTCTTGCTGGGGTCGTCGTCACCGCCGCCGACGACAGCCCAGGCGACGCCGCCGATGACGAGCGCACCGGCCGCCACGGCCGCCACGATCAGGCCGGGCTTGCCCTTGAACGGGTTCTTGCCGCCACCGCCGGGCGGGGTGCCGGGCATGCCGGGGCCGCCCGGGAACTGCTGCTGCGGGTAGCCGTACTGCGGCTGGGCGCCGTAGGGACCCGGCTGCCCCGGCTGCGTGGGCTGGCCGTAGGGGCCCGGCTGACCGGGCTGCGTGGGCTGGTTGTACGGTCCTGGCTGGTCATACGGACCGGGCTGCTTGTACGGTCCGGACTGCTGCGGGTAGCCGTAACCCGGCTGGGGCGCAGGCGGAGTCTGCGGGTAGCCGTAGCCGGGCTGCGGCGCGGGCGGAGTCTGCGGGGCGCCGGACGGCGGTCCCTGCGGCGGCTGGGCAGGCATCTGCGGCGGCTGGCCAGGTGGCTGCGGCGCGGGTGGCTGATTCGGGTCCTGCGGTGCTCCGAAGCCGCCGGACGGCGGCTGGTTGGGCGGCTGAGTCATCAGCGCTTCCCCCTTCACTGATTTTCGGCACGCCAAGCGGTGCTCAGGCGGACCTTTCTATCACCCTGGCCCCTTAGCACAACTGGCCGGTCCGTCCCCTGTTCCCAAGGGAGGACCGGCCTGTGATACGTCCGTTACTAGACCTCTACGCGCTCTCCGCAAGCTCCAGCCAGCGCATCTCCAACTCGTCGCGCTCGCTGACGAGTTCGCGCAGCTCGGCGTCCAGTTCGGCCACCTTCCCGAAGTTGGTGGCGTTATCGGCGATTTGGGCGTGCAGCCACGTTTCCTTCGTGGACATCTTGTCCAGCTGCCGCTCGATCTTCTGAAGTTCCTTCTTCGCGGCGCGGGCGTCGGCGGAGGAGACCGTCTTCTGCGCGGCGGCCGGTGCGGCGGACGCTCCGGCGGCGGACGCGTCGGCGAGGGGGGCCGCCGGGGTGCCGGCCGCCGCCATCCGCTTGCGCCGCTCCAGGTACTCGTCGATGCCGCGCGGCAGCATCCGCATAGTGGCGTCGCCGAGCAGCGCGAACACCTTGTCGGTGGTGCGCTCCAGGAAGAACCGGTCGTGGGAGATCACGACCATCGACCCGGGCCAGCTGTCGAGGACGTCTTCGAGCTGCGTCAGCGTCTCGATGTCGAGGTCGTTCGTCGGCTCGTCGAGGAAGAGGACGTTCGGCTCGTCCATGAGGAGGCGAAGGAGCTGAAGGCGCCGCCGCTCACCACCGGACAGATCACCGACGGGCGTCCACTGCTTCTCCTTGTTGAACCCGAACGTCTCGCAGAGCTGCCCCGCGGTCATCTCCCGGCCCTTGCCGAGGTCGACCCGCTCGCGCACCTGCTGCACGGCCTGCAACACCCGCAGCGTCGGGGCGAGTTCGGTCACTTCCTGCGAGAGGTAGGCCAGCTTCACGGTCTTGCCGACCACCACACGCCCCGCCTCGGGCTGTACGTCGCCGTCGGAGCGTTGCGCCTCGGCCATCGCGCGAAGGAGCGAGGTCTTGCCCGCGCCGTTGACACCCACCAGGCCGATGCGGTCGCCGGGGCCGAGCTGCCAGGTCAGATGCTTCAGGAGCAGCTTGGGCCCGGCCTGTACGGTCACGTCCTCCAGATCGAAGACGGTCTTGCCGAGCCGCGTCGTCGCGAACTTCATCAGCTCACTGCTGTCGCGGGGCGGCGGCACATCGGCGATGAGTTCGTTCGCGGCCTCGATGCGGTACCGCGGCTTGCTGGTGCGGGCGGGGGCGCCGCGCCGCAGCCAGGCGAGCTCCTTGCGCATCAGGTTCTTGCGCTTGGTCTCCTCGGTGGCCGCGATGCGCTCACGCTCGGCACGCGCGAAGACGTAGTCGGAGTAGCCGCCCTCGTACTCGAAAACAGACCCGCTCTGTACGTCCCACATGCGCGTGCACACCTGGTCGAGGAACCAGCGGTCGTGCGTGACGCAGACGAGCGCCGAGCGCCGTGTCCGCAGGTGCTCGGCGAGCCAGGCGATGCCCTCGACGTCGAGGTGGTTGGTCGGCTCGTCGAGCACGATCAGGTCGGGCTCGCCGATGAGCAGCTTCGCGAGCGCGATACGCCGCCGCTCGCCACCGGAGAGCGGCGCGATGACGGTGTCGAGGCCCTGCGGAAACCCAGGCATATCCAGCCCACCGAAAAGACCGGTGAGCACGTCCCGGATCTTGGCGTTGCCCGCCCACTCATGATCGGCGAGGTCACCGATGACCTCGTGCCGCACGGTGGCCTCGGGGTCGAGGGAGTCGTGCTGGGTCAGCACGCCGAGCTGAAGACCGCCGTTGTGCGTGACGCGCCCCGAGTCGGTCTCCTCCAGCTTGGCGAGCATCCGGATGAGGGTCGTCTTGCCGTCTCCGTTGCGCCCCACGACGCCGATCCGGTCCCCCTCGGACACGCCGAGGGAGACACCGTCGAGCAGGGCACGTGTGCCGTACACCTTGCTGACTGCCTCGACATTGACCAGGTTGACGGCCATTAACGCTCCAGGGAAGGGGATCGATCGACCTCCAGCGTAGTCGGAGGTCGAT
>NZ_JBHTSF010000187.1:0-16079 GCF_042795295.1 Streptomyces sp. NPDC056486 | reverse complement strand
GATCAGAGCCGGTGCTGCGCGCCGCGGCGACGCAGATACCAGGCGCCTCCACCGCCGGCGGCCAGGGCCACAAGGGCCCCGCCCGCGACGAGGGTGAGCGTGCCCCGGTCCTCGCTGCCGCCGCCGAGCCCGCCCTGGACGCCGCGCGCGGGCGCCGTCGTGGACGAGGTGGTCGGCGTGGTCCCGACGGTGACCGTCTGGGAACCGGCCGCAGTGCCGTCGTCGCAGACCACCGCCACCGTATGGGTGCCGGTGGTGACGTTCTGCCAGGAGGCACTGCCGCCCGTCAGTTCCACTTGCCTTCCTTGGGCGAAACTGGCCTGGCCGTTGCTCATCAGCGCGGCCTTGCCCCCGTCGGCGCAGGCCGACGTGATGACCGTGACCGTCGTTCCCTTGGCGGTCACCGTGATCCCTCCGTCGGCGGACGCCGACGGAGCGGTCAGTGCCAGCGGAAGCGCGGCTGCGGCGGCGATGGTCAGGCCGGAGCGGACGAATATCTGAGTGGTACGCATGAGTCTGCCCTCCGGCGGCACGGGAGGCGGTACATCCCATGCGCCGCCGAGGGTCGGGGAGCGCCCGTGCTACCTGACGACGAGCCAACGTGCCGTTCGCCGGGGCCGCATGCGGACAGCCACCGGGCAGGTGACGGAATCCTTCGTACGGCCGACAGCTGAACCGCCGTCATGGGCCTCGGGTCAGCCGGTGGTGACCGTCCGTTCGGCGGAGTAGCCGCCCCACGTGCCGTCGGGAAGCTTGGCCCGGAGCTTCACGCGGTGCGTGTCACCCCGCTTCTTGCCCACGTAGAAGCTGTGCGTGGCCTTCTGGCGGGGCGCTGTACCGCCGAACACCAGCGAGGTGGCGGTCCTGCCGTCGAGGTGGATCTGATACTCCGCCACCGCGCCACCGGTGTGCGGCGGCTTCCACGTCAGGTCGATGTAGTACGCCCCGTCGGCGTGGCGGGTCTTCGCGCGGAAGTCCGCCGGCGCTGTCGCCCGCCCGTCGTCCTGACCCGCCGCGGTGGTCAGACGGACGGCGCGGCTAGCGGGCGAGGCGTTGTCGGCCGCGTCGAGCGCCTTGACGGTGAAGCGGTAGGCCGTGCCGGGACGCAGCCCCGTGACGAGGGTCGCGCGCTCGCCGCCGCCCACACTGTGGATCTTCGACGTGCCCTGATAGATCTCGTACGAGGCGACGCCCTGGTCGTCCGTCGAAGCGCCCCAGGACAGCTTCACCGCCCGGCTCCCCTCGGCCGTGCCCCGGGGAGAGCCGGGCCGCGAGGGCGGCTCACGGTCGGCGGCTGCCGCGGCGGGTGTGGTCACGGTCAGCTTCTTGCTGGCCGGGCCGACGTTGCCCTCGGCGTCACGGGCGCGGACGGTGAAGGTGTAGGCCGTGGACGGCTTCAGGCCGACGACGTCCACCATGTGCTTGCCGCTCGGCACGCGCTTGACCCTGGTGGCGCCCCGGTACACGTCGTAGCCGGTGACCGCTGTGTTGTCCGTGGCCTGGTTCCACATGACGTGGGCGGTGGTGGCACTGCCCGCCTGGACGGTGACGCCTCGGGGAGCGGCCGGGGGCTGCACATCCTTCGCCTCCTGGTCGCCGCCCCAGGCGCAGGCGGTGAGCATGCAGGCGGTGAGGGTCAGGAGGGCAGCCAGGTGGGGGGTCCGTCGCACGGTCGTGCCTTCCATTCGGGCGGCATTGGTCCGGACCTATTTGACACAGGTGTCGGGTGCACATCAAGGGGGTGTGCGTCAGAGGGTGCGAGTGCGCCGTACGGGCCCCCAGCAGTGGCCGAGGTGTACGACCCGGGACAGGTTGGGGTGTCTGGTCAGGTGCTTCCGGCTGTCGGCGGCTCCTCGTCCGACCAGCCGTCAGTTCCCTCCCAGGAAAGGCCCTTTCTCGTGCGTACCAGAAATGCGGCGCTCGCCCTCGCTGCAGGAGCCGCCCTCCTCGTCCCCGCACCCATGCCCGCGGCGGCAGATCCGCAGCAGAGCGAACCGAACCACAAGTCGGTGGGCACCAACGGGAGTTCAGCTTTCCGGGAAGGGTCCGTGCCCGCAGCCGCACTCCTCGCGAAGGCCGGATCCTGTAGACAGGTCTCGCGCGGCAAGTACCGAACGGACGACGGCGCCGCCGAGAGCATCCCCGTCTGCGGCAAGCGGGGCGCGGTGTTCTGGAAGGCCGACATGGACATCGACTGCGACGGCAGGCCGAGCAGGGCCTGCAACCGGCGTACGGACCCGATGTTCCAGAACGCCACGGCGTTCCAGGAATCCAACGGCCGTCAGCTGAGCGCGGAGCACCTGCCGTACATCGTCGTGCCGGGCGTGAGCCGCCACTGGAGCCACACGGAGCACGGCATCACGGGCGGCTCGGTGGCCGCCGTGATCCACGAGGGCAAGGTTCTGTACGCCGTCGTCGGCGACACGGGCCCCACCGACCTCATCGGCGAGGCGTCGTACGCGGCGGCGAAGTCGCTGGGCATCAACCCCGACCCCAGATCGGGCGGCACCGATGCGGGCGTCACGTACATCGTCTTCGACGGGCCCAAGGCATCTCCGGTCGAAGACCACCGGGCCGCGGTCACCCAGGGTGACGCGCTGGCCCGGCAGTTCCTCCGTCAGAACTGACCGGCGGGCCCGCTGAGGGGCTTCACACCTTCCGGTAGGAGTACGCCTCCGAGGCCGCGGCCTCCACCGCGTCGACGTCGGCGCCCGCCGAAGCGGCCACCATCGCCGCTACCGCGCCCTCCACGAACGGTGCGTCCACCAGGCGGGCACCGTCCGGGAGCTCGTCGCCATCGGCGAGCAGCGTCTTCACGGTGAGGACCGCGCTGCCGAGGTCGGTGAGGATCGCGATGCCCGCGCCGCGGTCCACCTTCGCGGCGGCCTGGGCGATGAGCTCCGAGCTGGTGCCGAGGCCACCGTCCTCGGTGCCGCCCGCCGGGGCCACGGGTGCGGTCGCCCCACCGCCCGCAAGGCCCGTGGCCAGTGCGGCGACGGATTCGGCGACGGGTCCGCTGTGCGAGACCAGGACGATGCCGACCAGCTTGTCGTCACTCATGGCCGGCCTCCGCGGTCTGTGCGAGCGCGTCGAAGAGGAGCGCGGATGAGGTCGCCCCGGGGTCCTGGTGCCCGATGCTGCGCTCGCCCAGATAACTGGCCCGCCCCTTGCGTGCCTGCAGGGGCGTCGTGGCGAGTGCGCCTTCGTTGGCGGCGTCGCGCGCCGCGCCGAAGGACTCCGCGAGCGCGTCGACCGCGGGGACGAGGGCGTCCAGCATGGTCTTGTCGCCGGGGGCGGCGCCACCGAGGGCGCTGACCGCGTCGACGCCTGCGCGCAGCGCGTCGGCGAACTCCTGCTCGCTGACCTCGGCGGCGTCACCGAGAGCCTTGCCGGTACGCCGGAGCAACGTCCCGTAGAGCGGCCCCGAGGCGCCCCCCACGGTCGAGATCAACTGCCGCCCGGCCAGAGTCAGTACGGCCCCGGGCGTGGCGGGCGCCTCCTTCTCCAGAGTGGCCGCCACGGCGGTGAACCCACGCTGCAGGTTGCTGCCGTGGTCGGCGTCGCCGATCGGCGAGTCCAGCTCGGTGAGCCGGGACGCCTCCTGGTCGACGAGTGCGGCGGCCGAGGCCAGCCACCGGCGGAAGAATGCGGAGTCGAGCACGGAAACTCCTTGCGCGATAGAACAGTTGGGTACGAATGCCACGAGCCGCACGTGATGGCTCGCATGTGACGACTCGCATGTCGCATGTGACGACGACTCGTACGTGATGACTCGTACGTGATGACCGCCGGGAGATCAACTACCCCAGCGAAGCCCGGCCGTACGCACCGGAGCGTTCCAGAGGCGCAGCAGCTCCTCGTCGACCTGACACAGGGTGACGGAGGCCCCGGCCATGTCCAGCGAGGTCACGTAGTTGCCGACCAGCGTGTGCGCCACGACGACGCCGCGCTCGGCGAGGACGCGCTGGACCTCGGCATTGAAGCCGTACAGCTCAAGCAGGGGAGTGGCCCCCATGCCGTTGACGAGCACGAGCACAGGATTATGAGGACTGAGATCCTGGAGTACGGCGTCCACCGCGTACTCCGCGATCTCGCTGGACGTCATCATCGGACGCCGCTCACGCCCGGGCTCGCCATGGATGCCGACGCCGAGCTCCAGCTCGCCGGTGGGCAGATCAAAGGTGGGGCTGCCCTTGGCCGGCGTGGAACAAGCGCTCAGGGCGACCCCGAAACTCCGCGCGTTCTCGTTCACCTGCCGCGCGATCGCCTCGACCCGCTCGAGCGGCATGCCCTCTTCGGCAGCCGCGCCCGCGATCTTCTCGACGTAGAGAGTCGCCCCGGTGCCGCGCCGCCCGGCCGTGTACAGACTGTCGGTGACGGCCACGTCGTCATTGACCAGCACCTTGGCGACCTGAATGCCCTCGTCCTCGGCGAGCTCGGCGGCCATGTCGAAGTTGAGGACGTCCCCCGTGTAGTTCTTCACGACGAACAGCACCCCCGCCCCACTGTCCACGGCGGCAGCGGCCCGCACCATCTGGTCCGGCACGGGCGAGGTGAACACCTCACCGGGACAGGCGGCCGACAACATCCCCGGCCCCACGAACCCGCCGTGCAGCGGCTCATGCCCGGACCCTCCGCCGGAGACGAGGGCCACCTTCCCGTCGACCGGGGCGTCCCTGCGTACGATCACGCGGTTCTCCACGTCGATCGTCAGGTCGGGATGCGCGGCCGCCATGCCTCGCAGCGCGTCCGCCACGACGGTCTCCGCGACGTTGATCAGCATCTTCATGGGTACCTCCTGGTGAGATGAGCAATTAAGCCTCTGGCCTGTGTCTTTCCAGGTCAAGCCAGATGTGTCCACTTCTCGATCTTGGCGGCTCTCAGCGGTCGGGGGCAGGAGCCGGCGGGGCTGATGCTGACCTGTTGCTGACTTTCCGGGCGTTGCTGAGATGTTCGAACCTGAGGTCATTATCGAGGGAACGGCGCAAAGCGGCACGGGCTGTGGTCGAACTGTTCGGACAGGCGCCTGCCCTGCTTGATGGATCAGGACACCACGGCTCGCACAGTTTCGGACGTGAGTCGGGTGAGCGTGGCGCCGACCTGTTCGCTGCTCACTCGTCGAGCGGTCCAAGCAGTGACGCGGCCTGGCCATGCGGACCGACGAGCTCGCTCTCGCCTGTCAGGCCGCTGTCAGGCCGCACTCCACCTCGCAGCGATTCTCATATGGGCCCGGCGGTCACCCGGTGAGGTCAGAGGCTGAAGATCCGTCGGGCGTTGCCGAACAGGAACAGGTCGGTGGTCTCCTCGTCCAGGCCGAGTTCACTGAGGTGCTCCAGCGCCTGGCCGGGGGTGATCATGGGGTAGTTGGTGCCGAACAGCACCTTCCTGCGGCCCCGGCCGCGCAGGTGATCGACCAGCTCACGCGGGTAACGGCGGGCGGTGTAGGCGCTGGTGTCGATGTACACATTGGCGTGTTTGTCGGCCACCGCGATCATCTCCGTGGTCCACGGATATCCGATGTGCCCACACACGATGGTCAGTTCGGGGAAGTCGAGCGCGACCTGGTCGATGTAGGGGATGGGGCGGCCGGTTTCTGACGGACGTAGCGGGCCGGTGTGCCCGACCTGGGTGCAGAAGGGGATGCCGAGGTCGACGCAGGCGGCGTACAGCGGGTAGTACAACCGGTCGGTGGGCGGAAGTTCCCAGAGCCAGGGCACGATCCGCAGGGCCACGAAGCCGAGTTCCTCGACGGCACGGCGCAGTTCTCGCACGGCCTGGACGGGCCGGGTGAGGTCTGCGCCGGCCACCCCGCGCAGCCGCCCCTCGGACTGTGCGACGAATTCGGCCACCTCGTCGTTGCTGATCAGCGGCCCCTGGGGCCCGTACCAGGCCGCCGAAAGACCGATCTCGACATCAGCCGCGCCCATGGCGGCCAACGTCGCCTTGACCGGCAACGGCTCCTCCAGCAGTCCCCGTCCGGTCCACCGGCGCAGCGACTCGAACATCTCGTGGTTGGAGTGACGGAGCGTGGGATGCTGCATCCACGCATCGATGACCGGCATCAGACTCCCTTGCCTCTCTCCCCGGCCGCTGGCCATACTGCACCCGAGCGGCTAAGCGATCGCTTACCGCGACCCTAGCCTCTGCGTGCCGTACACAACCACCCCTCAAGCGGCCCGCTTCATGCACCAAAGAGACACGCTCTGGCCAGCTCCAGCCGCGCGCACAACGGGCATCCCGGCGACCTGTCCGATGAACGCCGGGAGCTGATCGAACCCGTACTCACCACCTGGCGGGCCCGGCGCCGGTCGGCCGGTTCACAGCAGGGTGGCGGTGAGCATGTCGGAAAGCCACTGCTGGTAGGTGGCGCCGTCCCACCCGGCCTCGGCGGTGAGCTTGGTGAACAGCGGTGTCCCGGTGAGGGCCCAGCAGGCGTCGGTGACATGCGCCGGGTCTGTGCCGGCCCGCAGCGCACCGCGGTCGGCGAGGTGGTCGATGAAGGTTCGGACCGAGATCCGCCGCTCCTGCTCGCCGGCCGCAAGCACGGCAGCCCCCTCCGGGCCGGTCTGAGCCAGCAGGGTGGCCAGGGGCGTCACCCGTTCATGGATGGCCCGGACACACCCGGCGTACAGCCACATCTTCGCCGCGGGCTCGTCGGCGGCGAGCACCTGGCGGGCCTGCTCTCGGTCGATCATCGCCACCGGCTCGTCATCGCCCGCCAAGGTGATGTCCCACAGCGCCTTGATAAGTCCTTGTTTGCTGCCGAACGTCTTGTAGACGGTTTCGGCGGACACGCCGGCGCGGTCGGCGACCGCCCGGATGGTAGTGGCCTTATAGCCGTCGGCGGTCAGCATTTCGCCGAACGCGCCCACCACTGCCGCGCGGGTGCGGCGCGCGGCGGCGGCGCGTCGCTGCGAGTCGTACGGCTTGCGGCCGGGTGTCGATGGCATGAAACGCGTCCCCCACAAATTAGATACAGTTCACTGTAGCCAAATTTCACTCCGCAGCAGTGAGGGCATCATGTCGCGTCGCACGCAGCTCGCTCCGGCCCAGCAGGTCGCACCTTCGGTCGGGCGCCTCGGCGACGACACGGTGAACTTCTATCTGGTCGACCATCCCGACGGCCTGGTCCTGATCGACGCCGGGCTCCCGGGCCACCTGGGACAACTGCAGGAGCATCTGACGCGCTCCGGCAGGTCCATGTCCGACATCCGCGCGGTGCTGCTCACCCACGGCCACCTCGACCACACCGGCCTGGTCACAGCCACGCAGCAGGCGGGCGCCGACATCTGGATCCACGAGGCGGACGCGGCGATCCTCGCCGACGGACCGCGCAGCTCCATGCGCCACGCCAAACCGGAACGCTCCATGCTGCCGTACCTGCTGCGCCGGCCCGCCGCGATCAGCGGCCCACTGCACCTGGCCCGGATGGGAGGCTTCAGCGGGAAACCGGTGCACGGCGTGCGCACATTCCACGGCGACCACCGCCTCGACGAACTTCCCGGCCGGCCCCAGGCCATCGAGCTGCCCGGACACACCCAGGGCACCGTCGCCTACCACTTCCCCACGCTCGGAGCGCTGTTCACCGGCGACGCCCTGGTCACCCGCGAGGACATGACCGGCCACACCGGCCCCTCCCTCGTCTCCCGCAGCTTCACCCACGACAGCGCCACCGCACTCGCCTCCCTCGACCGGCTCGCCGAACTGCCCATGGCACTGCTCCTGCCCGGCCACGGAGCTCCGTTCACCGACGGCCCCCAAGCCGCCGCCACGCAGGCCCGCCACACCGGACGACACTGACATCCGCACACCTGCGCCGGGACACGCTAGTTGGGACCGTGAGGGGGCGGTGACCTGGCGGTTCGAGCCTCGCGGGACAGGCTGACTGGAACCACGTGGCCGGGCTTCTTGGAGCCGACGGTGAATTGCCGTTCAGGTGGGAACCGGTGTCGGGGGCGACAATTGTTTCGGATGTGGGTTCGGTGCGCGTGGCGCGGTCGGCAGGCGGCCGGGGCTCGCGTCGCAGGCCCAGGTCACGCCCGTACCCTGAGGGAGCTTGTCGCCGCGCCGCACTCCGGGAGTCCACTTTGACCACCACGCCGCTCCCGTCGCTCCCGTCGCTCCTGGAGGAGTACCCGGTCGTCGCCAGCATCAAGGACGAGGGCGATCTCGACGCGTGCTGCGCTCCGACTGCCGCATCGTCTTCCTGCTCTACGGCACCGTCGCCTGGAGAGCGTCTACCGCGACGTACGCGGCCACACGGACGCGATCTACCGGCGGAGCTCTGACGTTTTCGGATAGGCGGGTACGGTCGCCCACCCGTAGGTCAGGTCAGTGGGGGACGGCCGTGTAGAGGACGGAGGTGTTCTTGCACTCGCCGTCCGCGAACACCGCGAGGGCGTCGAGCTCGGCCGGGTTCGATGCCAGGTCCCAGCGCATTTTGGTGGACACCCAGTCGGAGAGGTAGCGGCAGTGCGCGGAGGGCAGCGGCGGCATCCACCCGGAGGGGTCCTGGCCTGCCCTGGAGCGGTTGCTGCGTTCGGTGACGGCTACCAGACCGGCGGGCGCGGCCTGGTCGTTGGCGTAGTCCTCACGGCGCTCCGCGCTCCAGCCGGAGGCACCCGAAGCCCAGGCTTCCGCGAGCGGCACCGTGTGGTTGACGGCCAGCTTGTCCGGGTCGTCGACTTCCTGGTTGTCGTAGTACGAGACCCACTCGCCGTCGCTGAGCGTGCAGTTCTTGCCGACCTCGGGGGCCTCTTCGGCCTCGGCGATGAGGACTTCGGCGCGGGTGTCGCAGCCGTCGCTCTTGTCGAGGCCGGCATTCCAGTGCTTGAAACGGCTACGGGTGTAGCCCTCGTGCCGCTCACCGGCGACCGGGAGCCGGTGCAGGGCGTCGGCCAGCGTGGTGACCTCGGTGGTCTGCGCGGGGGCGGGTGCGGGGGTGAGGAGAGGGACGAGGGACAGGGAGAGCGCGGCGAGGCCGCGCACGACGTTCTTGATCATGCCTGCAGGCATAGCGGGCCGCGGGCTGCGAAAGGTGGCGCACGGCGGCCGATCCGGCCAGTCAGGTCAAGAGATTCACTGCAGAAACGTATCGGGCCGCCCGCACTGGCAACGAGCATCTTGACCGCCAGTGGCAGCGCGGTGGTCTCCAGTCCGCTGTCGGCGGTCAACGCCGGGGTGTTCGAAGAGGCTCGTCGGGGGGAGGGGAGCCTGCCGGGTGGTGGAGGCGGCGCCATTGGCGGGGTGTGGCGCCGTAGGTCTGGTGGAACCGGCGGGAGAAGTAGGCGGGGTTGGTGAAGCCCCAGGACCGGGCGATGGCCTCGATCGTGCGGTGGGCGTGCTCGGGCGTGCCCAGATCGCGGCGGGTGCCTTCCAGACGCCGTCGGATGATCCATTTCTCCAGGCCGAGGCCGCCTTGCTCACACAGCCGGTAGAGGGTTCGTTCGGATATGTTGTGGGCCGCTGCGATGCGGTGGGGGGTGAGTCCGGGGTCTCTCAGATGCGCGCGGATGTAGGCGAGGACGCGAGTCAGGAGCGTGTCCTCCGAGACCGACCGCTGGGTGGCGTCGTCGGCGGCCACCGAGACGATCAGGGCGCGGGTGAGCTCCAGGGTGGCGGAGGCGAGCGCCTCGGCTCCGGGGCCGACGCTGAGCTGGTCGGCGCGGTCATACAGACCTCGTATGTGATGCAGTAGCAACGGCACGACATTGCTGCGCTGCGGGAGCGGTGTCGCGGCCCGGATCTGGTGTTCGGGCAGGCCCAGACGCTCGGTGTCCACCATGAACGCGACGGACAGTCCGGCCCCGGACCACGCGTATTCGTGGCCTGCGGTCCTGTGTGCCAGAGCCAGGGTGTCCGGCCCCACGTGCTGCTCATGGCCGTTCCAGGTGAAGATCCCCGTCCCCTCGCTCTGGGTGATGACCGACACGGTGTCCACCGAGTCGAATCGGGCGTGCCGCGGGGTGCGCCAGACGTGCATGCCGGAGCCGCGTGTGGCGAACAGGGTCAGCGGACCGAAGTCCCAGACTTCCACTGTCCTGCTGCCGCTCTCTCCGACGGCCGCGGCCTCGAAGGCCTCGATCCGGTCGGTGGCAGGTAAGTCCTCCGTGTCCAAGACCAGCATGGTCCCCCCAGGGCGCGGCAGCGGCCCTTCCGCTGCTGTGCGGTCGCCAGAATTCTTCAGCACCGGAGGCGGGTTGGACAGGCAGGCCCATGTCTCGCTGGGCCACCCGGAACCGGTACTTCACCTCGCGCCACAGCAGTCACCGGTACGGACGGTGCCTTGGCGCGCAGGGAACAGTTCTCGGCGGGCACGGTAAAGAACCTCGACCGAGGTACTGCCACGATCTGCCTCACCTGAGTCGGCCACCGCGGCCGACACCGACTGCTGAAGGGTGCGCTCTCATGGGCAACTTCATCACGACGCACGACGGCACAGGGATCTTCTACAAGGACTGGGGCAGCGGGCAGCCGGTGGTGTTCAGCCACGGCTGGCCGTTGAACGCCGACGCCTGGGACGACCAACTGCACCTGGTCGCCTCGCACGGCTACCGTGCGATCGCGCACGACCGGCGCGGCCACGGCCGCTCCGGTCAGCCGTGGAACGGCAACGACATGGACACGTACGCCGACGACCTCGCCCAGCTGATCGAGACTCTCGACCTGCGCGAGGTCGTGTTGGTGGGCCACTCGACGGGCGGCGGTGAAGTGACCCGCTACATCGGCAGGCACGGTACGTCCCGGATCGCCAAGACCGTCCTCCTTGGCGCGGTCCCGCCCCTCATGCTCAAGACCGGCACCAACCCGCAGGGCCTGCCGATCGAGACGTTCGACGCCATGCGTGCGGGCGTGTCGGAGGACCGGTCACAGTTCTACAGGGAGCTGAGCCTGCCCTTCTACGGATTCAACCGGCCCGGTGCGAAGGTCTCGCAGGGTGTGTCGGACGCGTTCTGGCTGCAGAGCATGCAGGTCGGGCTCAAGGGCGCCCTCGACTGCATCCGCGCGTTCTCCGAGACCGACTTCACCGAGGACCTGGGGCGCTTCGACATCCCCACCTTCATCGCCCACGGCGACGACGACCAGATCGTCCCGATCGTGGCCGCAGGACTGGAGTCGGCCAAGCTCGTCAAGGACGCGACGCTGAAGGTGTATCCGGGTGCCCCGCACGGTCTCGTGGGCGCGCACAAGAGCGAGTTCAACGCCGACCTGCTGGCGTTCCTCGCCTCCTGATCCGCGCCGCCCGCCGGTACATCCGCACTGCCCGCCGGTACATCCGCACCGTCCGACCCTCCTGTCCGAAAGGGTTAGTCATGCGTGTTCCAGCACCGCGCCGTCTGTTGACGGCACTGGCCGCCGCCGTTCTCATCGTCGCCGGCGCGGTCTCCGCCCAGGCGACCTCCCATGGAGCCGTTGGAGCCGTGCAGGCCGAGGAGAAGGGGCCGAAGCCGACCGTCGTCCTTGTGCACGGGGCGTTCGCCGACGCCTCCGGCTTCAACGACACGATCGCTCTGCTGCAGAAGGCGGGCTTCCCGGTCATCGCGCCCGCCAACCCGCTGCGGGATGCCGCGGACGACGCCGCGTACATCTCCAGCGTCCTTGACACCATTGACGGCCCGGTCATCCTGGCGGCCCACTCCTACGGCGGATTCGTCATCACCAACGCCGCCCGCGGGCACGCCGGCGTCAAGGCATTGGTGTACATGGGAGCGTTCGCGCCGGACAAGAGTGAGAGCGCGCTGCAGCTGGCGGACCAGTTCCCCGGCAGTGAGCTGGGCAGCGCCCTGATCACCCGGCCGTACCCGGTGCCCGGCGGCGATCCGGGCACCGACGGCTACATCGATCCCGCGAAGTTCCGGGCCGTGTTCGCTCCCGACCTGCCCGCCTCCCAGGCCCGTCTCATGGCGGTCACCCAGCGCCCCGGCAGCGTTCAGGGCCTGAGCGGCGCCAGCGGTGCTCCCGCCTGGAAGACGATCCCGTCCTGGTATCTGATCCCGACCGAGGACAGGGTCATCCCGCCCGCCGCCCAGCGGTTCATGGCCAAGCGCGCAGGCAGCAAGGTGACCGAGATCCGGTCCTCGCACGTGGTCATGATCTCCCACCCGGAAGCCGCCGCGAAGATCATCAAGTCGGCCTACACCGCAACCCGTTGAAGGAGCGAAGACTCATGAAACCGGACACGATCGTCCTCGTCCACGGCTTCTGGGTGACACCCCGCAGCTGGGAACAGTGGATCACTCACTACCAGGCCCAGGGTTTCAGGGTGCTCGCCCCGGCCTACCCCGGTTTCGAGGGAGAGGTGGAGGCACTCAACGCCGACCCCACCCCGATCGAGGAACTCACCGTCCCCTCCATCATCGCGTCACTGGAGAAGCTGATCGACGGCCTCGGTACGCGGCCGATCATCATGGGCCATTCCGCCGGCGGAGTGTTCACCCAGATCCTGCTCGACCACGGATACGGCAGCGCCGGAGTGGCCATCAACTCCGCACCCACCGAAGGGGTGGTGACGGTTCCGCTGTCGCAGCTGAAGGCCACATTCCCGGTCCTGAAGAACCCGGCAAACCGGCACAAGGCCGTCGGACTCACCTACGACCAGTGGCGCTACGCCTTCACCAACACCTTCCCCGAGGACGAGTCCCGGGCCCTGTACGAGCGCTATCACATCCCCGCGTCCGGCCATGTGTTCTGGGGCAGCGCGCTCGCCAACATCCACCCGGGTCATGCCGATTCGTACGTGAACTACCGCAACGACGACCGGGCTCCACTGCTGTTCATCTCGGGCGAGCACGACCATCTGATGCCGCCGAAGATCCAGCAGTCCAACGCCAAGCACTACAAGTCGAACACCGTCACCGAGATCGTCGAGTATCCGGGACGGTCCCATCTGATGCCCGCCCAGAACGGTTGGGAGGAGATCGCCGACCACGCCCTGGCATGGGCCCTCGACCACACCTGACCAACCGGGAGGCCTTCTGCCGGCCTCTCAGGGTTGCCTTCGGGTCGTCAGGACGCGCTCGGCTTCGCCCATCACCTCCCGGACGATGTCTCCGGCGGGCTTGATGTCGTGGACGAGGCCGACGCCCTGTCCCATCAGCCACGGCATCTCCTCCCAGTCGGCCTCGGTCCCGGGCACGGGCGGCAGCACGTTGAACTTGCGCAGCACGGTCTCCTCCCCCTGGAAGAGCGTGGTGCCGACCTGTTCGAGGTTGTCACGGGCGGTCGGCACCTGATCCAGCCGGTCGTTCCACTCGTCCACCACGCGGTCGCGCTGTACCCGCATCGGATTGAACTCCGGCCACTCGGGGCCGAAGATCCCGCTGCGTACCGTGCCCTCGCCCTGTGCGGCGATCAGTCGGCGGTGGTGTTCGGGATGGACCTGCGCCTCGCGCGAGGCGACCAGACGCGTACCCACCCACACCCCGTCGGCGCCCAGGCACAGAGCCGCGGCGACCTGGCGTCCGTCGGTGATCCCGCCCGCCGCGAGGACGAGCGCGCGGTCCGCCACGGCGTCCACGACCGCGGGCACGCCGACCATGGTGGGGAGCCCGCCGTAATTGTGCCCTCCGGCCTCCCAGCCCTGGGCGACGACGACCTCCACGCCATCATCGACCGCCCGCCTGGCCGCGTCGGCCGAGCCGACCTGCTCCCACACCGACACCCCCGCCTCGCGCAGCTGCTCGAGCTGGCCGGCCGACGGGTGGCCCCAGTGGAAGGAGACGATCGGCACCCGCTCCTCCGTGCAGACACGCACATGCTCGGTGTTGTCGAAGTACGTGATGAGGTTGATGTGGAACGGAGCGCCGCCCACGCCCTTCCGTATCTCATGGATCACCTGCCGGAGCGTGTCCGGGGGCATGAGCCCTGCCCCCACCGCGCCGATGCCGCCGGCGTTGGAGACGGCCACCGCCAGCTCGGACGTACCGCCCGCGAAGGCCATCCCGGCGCAGACGAACGGGTACGGGACGGCGAACCTCTCGGTGAGTCTGGTGGAGAGCACACTCATGTCGGCTTCCTTTCCGGGCTGTGCCTTCAGGGCTCACAGTTCACAGTTCAGGGTTCCGCGACCCGCGACCCGCAACCCGCAACCCCTCGATCCCGTGGACGCGAAGGTCGGGGCCCACGACGGAGAGCGGGCGCGCGCTCTCGTCCTCGGACAGCCTGGCCGTCAGCACGCAGCCGGCGATACCCGCGCCGACCACGATGAAGTCATGTTCCGGCACGTTCATCCCCTGCTTCGCCGTACTCATCGACCCAGTACTCCTGGCTCGCCGGCGGTTCCGCACGCAGGGAGCGTATGTTCCTCAGCGCAGTGGCCTGAAGGCCGCGCGGATCTCCTGTGAGAACAGACGCGGCTGCTCCCATGCGGCGAAGTGGCCGCCCTTGTCGACCTCGTTCCAGTAGATGAGGTTGCCGTAGGCCCGCTCTCCCCAGCTCCGAGGCGCGGGGTAGATTTCGGCAGGGAACACCGTGACCGCCACGGGGACGGCCGGAATGTCGACGGCGTCGAAGGGGCCACCGCCACCGCGCGCGGATTCCCAGTAGAGCCGGGATGACGATGCCCCGGTATTGGTCAGCCAGTACAGGGAGATGGCATCGAGCATCTCGTCGTAGGTGAGAACCTTCTCGGGCTCGCCGCCGCTGTCGGTCCATTCCGCGAACTTGTCGTAGTTGAACGCCGCCATTCCGACAGGGGAATCGGCAAGTGAGTAGCCGATCGTCTGCGGGCTCTGGTTCATCATCGCCGCGTATCCGTAGCCGTCGCGGTAAAAGTGCAACAGCCGGTCGTACGCGGCCTTCTCGCGCTCCGAAAGCCTTTCGGGTGCGGGGTCGAAGTTGCGCAGGTGCCTGATGACGGCCGGTGGCACGGTTCCGGGCATGTTGACGTGAATGCCGAGAAGGCCGTGGGGGTGTTGTATCCCGAGCTGGTGCGAAATGGCCGCACCCCAGTCGCCGCCCTGGGAGACGTACTTCCGGTAACCGAGCCGCTGCATGAGCGCGTGGAATGCCCGTGCCGTCCGTACGGGATTCCAGCCGGTCGCTGTCGGCTTGGCCGAGAAGCCGTATCCCGGCAGTGTCGGAAGGACGAGATGAAAGGCGTCCCTGGCCCGTCCGCCGTGAGCCGTGGGGTTGGTGAGCGGTCCGATCACCTTCAGCATCTCGATGATCGAGCCGGGCCAGCCGTGTGTCATGAGCATCGGCAGGGCGTCGGCATGCGGAGAGCGGATGTGGGCGAACTGGATTTTCAGACCGTCGAGTTCGGTGATGAACTGCGGCAGTGCGTTGAGCTTGGCTTCGACCTTGCGCCAGTCGTAGTCGGAGCCCCAGTACTCGACCAGAGGGCGGAGCTTCGCCAGCTGGACGCCCTGGGTACGGTCGTCGACGGTCTCTTCTTCCGGCCAGCGCGTGTCCCGCAGGCGGCGTCGAAGCGCGGTGATCTCCTTCTGCGGGACCTCGATGCGGAAGGGGCGGACACCATCGATGGGCTGCACGGGGCCCACTGAGCCGACTGCCTCCGCTGCGGAGAGGGCTGTCGGCTCGCCCGCCGTTGCTCCCTGCGCCCTGAGGGGAAAGCCGAGTTGGGCGGCGACGGCACCACCGGCCGCGAGGCCGAGCAGTCGCCGACGGTCTGTGTTGATCCGACCGGTATTCTCATTCGCACTCATCGGAAGCTCCTTCTCCCGGTGGCGGATGGTGGTCCGCTTCACCGCTGAGTGGGGAATCTTGGATGCGCCCGGAATCCGCTGTGAAGGTCGCCGCTTCAACTTTTCGGAGGAAGAAGGGCGAGGTGCCTTTTCGGTCTCGTCCGCTCCGCTCGCCGACAAGGCCGCGAAAGTTGCGGCAGCTGCGAAGCAGACACAATCAACGTCCGTTTCTTGTGACTCAGGCCTACGTTAGGACCTCAATCGCCGCCCTTTGAGTGCCTTTTCGGCATTCCGTCAGGAATCACTCATGTGTCTAACAGGCCGCGCACGCACCGGGTACGCCGGACGGACACCGTGTCCACGACCGGCCCGCAGGCCACACCACCCGGCATCCGACGCCACACGGTCGGAGGGGCCGCGAGCAGCGGCCGGGGC
>NZ_JBHTSF010000186.1:0-16087 GCF_042795295.1 Streptomyces sp. NPDC056486 | reverse complement strand
GCCATCGGCGCAGCCGACGCGACGCAGGAGCGCCCTTTACTCCCGGCCCGCAACCACCAATCTGGGTTCAACCGGACGGCCCCGGCGCCCAGACCAACACCGGCCCGCTACAGCTCCCGTCCGATAGATGAACGTAAGCGCACACCCCCGCCCCTCCGTGGTACCTGTGGAGGGCGTCATCCGGATTGCCGTCTGGATTGCGTACGGAGGGGCGGGGCTGGCACACGTACGCATATGACCAGTGCCTTATCCCCTGAAAAGGCGGAGAGTTTACCCATCTCAAGTAGCGCTTATGCGCCACGCGGCCACCTCTTCTTACCCTATCGGGCTGAACTTTTGTTGATCGTGGGTCAGTTGGCACATGGCTCGCCCTACCCTTCAGAGGGTGAACCAACTGATGTCACGAGATTCCGAGCGAGGGTCCGAGCGAGGATCCGAGGTTGATCTGCCCGGGGAAACAGCGGAGGACGCCCCCGGGGAAGCAGCGGGGGACGCCCCCGGGGAAGCAGTGCTTCCCGGTGTGCTCCCGGACGACTTGCGCAGCGAACTCATCGCCTTCCGGCGCGACTTGCACATGCACCCCGAGCTCGGCAACCAGGAGTTCCGCACCACCGCGGCCCTCAAGGCCCGGCTCGAGCAAGCCGGTCTTGAGCCCCGCGTCCTCGACATCGGCACGGGGCTCGTCTGTGACATCGGCATCGAACGGTGGGACGGCGTACGCCCCATGCTCGCCCTGCGTGCCGACATCGACGCGCTGCCCATCCCGGACACCAAGCTCGGCGTCCCGTACCACTCCACCGTGCCCGACCGCGCGCACGCCTGCGGGCACGACGTGCACACCACCGTGGTGCTGGGGGCCGGGCTCGTCCTCGCCGATCTCGCGAAGCAAGGGCAACTGCCGTGCCCCGTGCGGCTGATCTTCCAGCCTGCCGAAGAGGTCCTGCCCGGCGGTGCGCCCGACGCCATCGAGTCGGGGGTGCTCGACGGCGTCGGGCGCATCAT
Organism: Streptomyces sp. NPDC056486; assembly: GCF_042795295.1. Taxonomy (NCBI): domain Bacteria; kingdom Bacillati; phylum Actinomycetota; class Actinomycetes; order Kitasatosporales; family Streptomycetaceae; genus Streptomyces; species Streptomyces sp. NPDC056486. The sequence goes on along the minus strand of NZ_JBHTSF010000186.1, from coordinate 15,085 downwards.
CGGTGTGCACTGTGATCCCCGTGTCGACGCGGGGAAGATCGGGTTGCGGCACGGGCCGATCACTTCCGCCTGCGACCGTCTTGAGATCTCGCTCGACGGCGCCGGCGGCCACACCGCGCGCCCCCACCTCACCACCGACCTCGTCACCGCCGCCGCCAAGGTCGTCACCGAGGTCCCCGCCCTGGTCGCCCGGCGTATCGACGCCCGCTCGGGGCTCGCGGTGACCTGGGGCCGTATCGAGTCCGGGCACACCTGCAACGTCATCCCGCAGCACGCCGAACTCTCCGGCACCGTCCGCTGCCTTGACCTCACCGCCTGGCGGAAGGCACCCGACCAGGTGCACGGCGCCGTCCAGGAGATCGCCGATCTCTACCGCGCCAAGTCTGTGGTGAATTACATCCGCGGAGTGCCGCCCGTCGTGAACGACCCTGAAGTGACTGACCTGTTGCGTGACTCCATGGAGCTGCGGCGCGGACCGCACTCCGTCGAGGACACCGAACAGAGCCTGGGCGGCGAGGACTTCTCCTGGTACCTGGAGCACATGCCGGGAGCCATGGCCCGCCTCGGCGTCCGTACGCCCGGCGAGCGCACCGTCCGCGATCTGCATCAGGGCGACTTCGACGCGGACGAGTCGGCGATCACGGTGGGCGTCGAGCTCTTCACCGCCGCCGCTCTCCTCGACAGCACCCGGTAATGGGCAAGCAGTAAGTACCGCTATTGGCCGGTTACGGCGGAACCGTTCATCCGGACGTAACCGGCCCTCGGCACGAATAGGTAACGGCAGTGCGAAACCCCGTTCCCCTCCCTTTCTACGCGCGTTACTGTGCGCCGAAATCAGGCCCGTCCAGGGTGCTTTGGGGAACGTAAGGGGTGCGTCCTATGCGTCTTCGTCGAGGATCTCGTGGAACCGGTGGAACCCGGGGAGCCCGAGGAACGAGGCTCTCCCAAGTGGCCGTGGCGGTGGCGTCCCTCGCCCTCGCGGCCTCCGCGTGCGGCAAGACCAGCAGCGAGGCCTCCTCGGACGATGAGGGCAAGGACGGCAAGTCCGGGGGCTCGTCGGAGTACAACGACAAGGGCATCGGCCTCGCCTACGACATCGGTGGTCAGGGCGACCAGTCGTTCAACGACGCCGCCTACGCCGGATACGCGAAGGCCCGCAAGGACTTCAAGATCGGCGGCGTGGACATGGAGCCGGGCGACGGCGAGTCCAGTGCCGACAAGGTGCAGCGGATCGAGCAGCTGGCCAAGCAGGGCTACAACCCGGTCGTGGGGGTGGGGTACATCTACGCTCCCGCCATCAAGGAGGTCGCAGCGAAGTTCCCCAAGACGACCTTCGGGATCATCGACGACAACACCGTGAAGGCGGACAACGTCGCCGACCTCGTCTTCCACGAGGAGCAGGGGTCGTATCTGGCGGGCGTCGCCGCGGCCAAGACGACCAAGGCCGATCACGTCGGGTTCATCGGCGGCGTGGACATCCCGCTGATCCACAAGTTCGAGGCGGGCTTCGTGCAGGGCGTCAAGTCCGTCGACCCCAAGATCAAGATCGAGAAGCAGTACCTGACCGAGAAGCCCGAGGACGGCGGCTTCAGCAGCCCGGACAAGGGGCAGAACGCGGCGAGCGGCCAGATCGAGTCGGGCGCCGACGTGCTCTACCACGCGGCGGGGCTCTCCGGGCAGGGCGTGATCCAGGAGGCCGGTTCCCAGAAGGTGTGGGCGATCGGCGTCGACTCCGACCAGTACAAGCAGAAGGCCCTGGCCAAGTACAAGGACTACATCCTCGGCTCGGCCCTGAAGGACGTCGGTGGGGCTGTGTACGACCTGACGAAGTCCGTCGTCAAGGGCAAGCCGATCACGGGCGAGCAGCGCTACGACCTGAAGTCGGGCCGTGTCGGGTTCGCCGACTCGAATCCGAAGTACACGGCGATGAAGGACGTGGCCGCCGCCGTGGAGAAGGCCGAGAAGGACATCGCCGACGGCAAGGTCGAGGTCAAGACCACTCCGTAGCCCACAGCAGCCCACAGCGTGAACTGAGGTGGGGCGCCCCTTGCGTGAGGGGCGCCCCACACTGCGTACATGCTCGCGCAACCTCGCGGCCACAGCTCGATAACGGACGGGACAGAAGGGTTCTTATGTCAGGTCTACGCGCGTTACGCTGCGGCGAAATCAGCGCCAGGTGAGGCGCTCGTACGTGCTTGTGCTTGCTTGTACATAAGGAGTTCCTCTCTATGCGCCGGGTTTCCCGAATTGCCGCAGCGGGTGTAGCCACCGCCGCACTCGCCGTCTCCGCCACCGCCTGCGGCGGCACCTCCAGCGACGCCGCCGGTTCCAAGTCTGACGGCAAGAGCAAGGGCGTCGCCATCGCGTACGACGTCGGCGGCAAGGGCGACCAGTCCTTCAACGACGCCGCGACCGCCGGTATGGACAAGGCCGCCAAGGACCTGAAGATCGGCAAGAAGGCCGTCGAGCCGACGGACGGCGAGTCCGACGCCGACAAGGCCCAGCGCCTCACCGAGCTCGCCAAGCAGGGCTATAACCCGGTGATCGGCATCGGCTACGCCTACGCCCCCGCCGTGAAGGAAGTAGCGGAGAAGTTCCCGAAGGTCAGCTTCGGCATCGTCGACGACGCCACCATCGAGGCGGACAACGTCTCGGACCTGGTCTTCAACGAGGAGCAGTCCTCCTACCTGGCGGGCGTCGCCGCGGCCAAGGCCACCAAGAGCAAGACTGTCGGCTTCATCGGCGGCGTGAACAACAACCTGATCAGCAAGTTCGAGGCCGGCTACGTCCAGGGCGTCAAGTCCGTCGACCCGAAGATCAAGATCAAGCGCCAGAGGCTCACCGAGAAGGCCGAGGACGGCGGCTTCTCCAGCCCGGACAAGGGCAAGGAGGGCGCAAGCGGCCAGATCGAGGACGGCGCCGACGTGGTGTACCACGCGGCCGGCCTCTCGGGCCAGGGCGTGATCGAAGCCGCCGCCGCCGAGAAGGTGTGGGCGATCGGCGTCGACTCCGACCAGTACAAGCAGAAGCCGCTGGCCAAGTACAAGAAGTACATCCTCACCTCGGCGACCAAGGACGTCGCCGGAGCGGTGTACAACCTGACCAAGTCGGTCCAGGATGACAACGCCAAGGGCGGCGTGGTCCGTGCGGACCTGAAGTCCGGCGGTGTCGCGCTCGCCGACTCGAACCCCGAGTTCAAGAAGATGAAGGACCTGCAGGCCGCCGTGAAGAAGGCCGAGCAGGACATCATCAGCGGCAAGATCAAGGTCAAGGCCACGCTGTAACTAAGGCCCGCTGTGACTAAGACCGCGCTGTAACCAGACTGCGCTGTAACCGCGAAGTCACGGTCGCGGAACGGGGTGTGGGGGACGATGGTTCCCCCGCGCCCCGTTCGCGCGGCCCATTGCTCAACTCCCGTCGAACCAGGGGCGCTACGCGCGTAGGTGGCCCCTTTCCTGAGGATTTCCGAGGAGAGTGCGCCATCGACGCGTCCACCAGCCCTCCGCCCACCGCTAGGGCCGTTGCCGTTGAACTCACCGGCATCACCAAGCGCTTCCCGGGCGTTGTGGCCAACCACGACATCCGCCTGATCGTCCGCAAGGGCACCGTGCACGCCCTCGTCGGCGAGAACGGCGCGGGCAAGTCGACCCTGATGAAGATCCTCTACGGCATGCAGAAGCCGGACGAGGGCACCATCTCGGTCGACGGCGCCCAGGTGACCTTCGCAAGCCCCGCCGACGCCATCGCGCGCGGCATCGGCATGGTCCACCAGCACTTCATGCTCGCCGACCAGTTGACCGTCCTGGAGAACATCGTTCTCGGGAGCGAGAAGCTGCACGGCATCGGCGGCGCGGCCCGCCGCAAGATCGCGGAGATCTCCGACCGGTACGGCCTCGGGGTCCGCCCCGACGCCATGGTCGAGGACCTCGGCGTCGCCGACCGCCAGCGCGTGGAGATCCTCAAGGTCCTCTACCGCGGCGCCACCACGCTGATCCTGGACGAGCCCACCGCGGTCCTCGTGCCGCAGGAGGTCGACGCGCTCTTCGACAACCTGCGCGAGCTGAAGTCCGAGGGCCTGTCCGTCATCTTCATCTCCCACAAGCTGGGCGAAGTCCTGTCCGTCGCCGACGACATCACCGTCATCCGGCGGGGCACGACCGTCGGCACGGCGATCCCCTCGGAGACGACGCCGCGCCAGCTCGCCGAGCTCATGGTCGGCAGTGAGCTGCCCACCCCCGAGACGGCGGAGTCGACGGTCACCGACCGGGCGATGATCGAGGTCGAGGAGCTCAAGCTCCTCGCCGACGGCGAGTCGGGCCGCGCTCTCCTCGACGACATCTCCTTCACCATCCACGAGGGCGAAGTGCTCGGCCTCGCGGGCGTGGAGGGCAACGGCCAGACCGAGCTGATCGACGCGCTCATCGGTCTCAAGCACGCCGACTCCGGCGTCATCCGCATGGCGGGCAAGGACATCACGGAGCTGGCCACGCGCCACCGCCGTGAGCAGGGCGTCGGCTACATCCCCGAGGACCGCCACCGTCACGGCCTCCTCCTGGAGTCGCCGCTGTGGGAGAACCGCATCCTCGGTCACGTCACCGAGAAGCCCAACTCCCGTGGCAAGGGCGGCTTCTGGCTCGACCCCAAGGGCGCGCAGGCCGACACCCGGCGCATCGTCGAGGAGTACGACGTCCGTACGCCCGGCATCGACGTCACGGCCGCCTCCCTCTCCGGCGGCAACCAGCAGAAGCTGATCGTCGGCCGCGAGATGAGCCACAAGCCCCGCTTCCTGATCGCCGCCCACCCCACCCGCGGTGTGGACGTCGGCGCACAGGCCCAGATCTGGGACCAGATCCGCGAGGCCCGCCGCGAAGGACTCGCCGTCCTGCTCATCTCGGCGGACCTCGACGAGCTGATCGGCCTCTCCGACACCCTCCGCGTGATCTACCGAGGGCGGCTCGTCGCCGACGCCGACCCGGCCACCGTCACGCCCGAGGAGCTCGGTTCGGCGATGACGGGTGCGGCATCCGGCCACCTCGAACACGTAGAAGCAGACGTAGAAGAAGACCCCGGAGAAGACCCCGAAGAGGGCTCTGCCGAGACTTCGGAGGACGAGGCCCGATGAAGAAGTTCGACAAGGAGCGTGTGCTCCTCGCGGTGGCCGGACCGGTCATCGCCCTCGTCGTGGCCGTGGCGCTGACCTCGGTCGTGCTGCTCGCGTCGGGCAAGAACCCGATCGAGCCGTACACCCTGATGCTGGAGCAGATCAGTTACTCCGACATCCAGGTCCTGACCATCAACCAGGCCGGCATGTACTACCTGGCCGCGCTCGCGGTGGCCGTCGGCTTCCGCATGAACCTGTTCAACATCGGTGTGGACGGGCAGTACCGCCTGGCCGCGATGACCACCGCGGTCGTCGGCGCGCACATCGCGCTGCCCGCCCCGCTCCAGATCCCGCTCCTGATGCTGGTCGCCATGCTCACCGGCGCCTTCTGGGCGGGCATCGCGGGCATCCTCAAGACCACCCGCGGGGTCAGCGAGGTCGTCGCGACGATCATGCTCAACGCCATCGCGACGAGCGTCATCGGCTACATGACCCTCACCGACAACTTCGGCGTCCCGGTCGGCAACAACCAGACCACCGGCGAGATGCACGAGTCCGGCTGGTTCCCCGGGATCAGCATGGGTGAGTCCGGCGAGATCTACGGCTTCGTGATCATCGCCGCCCTCGCGGGCATCCTGTACTGGCTGGTCCTCAACCGCACCCGCTTCGGCTTCGACCTGCGCGCCACCGGCGCGTCCGAGTCGGCAGCGGCGGCCTCCGGTGTGAACGCCAAGCGCATGGTGCTCAGCGCGATGCTGATCTCCGGCGCGGTCGCGGGCCTCGCGGGCATGCCGATCCTGCTCGGCGACACCCACACCTACAGCCTCAGCTTCCCCGCGGGGCTCGGCTTCACGGGCATCGGCATCGCGCTGCTCGGCCGCAACAACCCGGTCGGCATCGCGTTCGCCTCGCTGCTCTGGGCCTTCCTCGACAAGGCGTCGCCCGCCCTCGACTACGCGACGCCGGTCGCGTACGACAAGGAGATCGCGGTGATCATGCAGGGTCTCATCGTGATCGCGGTCGTCGTCTCCTACGAGGCCGTACGCCGTTGGGGCCTGAGCCGTCAGCAGCGCCGCGTCGGCGAGGAACTGGCCGCAGCCACCCGTAAGGGCAATGGCGACAACGGCAACAACGACACCGTGAAGGAGGTGGCTGCCCGATGAGCTCGGCAACCGTAGCCAAGCCCCCGGCCAAGCAGCCCGCGCCGGGCCGCCGCCGTATCTCGCTCCCCGTCCTCCTGCTGATCATCGCGGGCGTCCTCGTCCTGACCTCCGTGGTCCGGCTGATCACCGACGCGGACGGCATCACATCGACCGGCCAGATGTCCACCGCGCTGCGGCTCGCCGTGCCGATCGGCCTCGCGGGGCTCGGCGGTCTGTGGGCCGAGCGCGCGGGCGTGGTCAACATCGGCCTCGAGGGCATGCTCATCCTCGGCACCTGGTTCGGCGCGTTCGCCGGTTACCAGTGGGGCCCCTGGGTCGGCATCCTGTTCGGCATACTCGGCGGCGCGCTCGGAGGACTGCTTCACGCGATCGTCACGGTCACCTTCAACGTCAACCACATCGTCTCCGGTGTGGCCCTCAACATCCTCGCCCTTGGCGCCACTCGCTACCTCTCCACCTTCGCCTTCGAAGGCAAGGAGGGCGGTACGTCGAAGCAGTCGCCGCCGGTCGAATCGCTCGGCAGCTTCTCCGTCCCCGGCCTCTCCGACTGGCTGCAGGACCTGAACGAGAAGCACTGGTTCCTCGTCTCGGACATCGCGGGCCTGCTCGGCGGCCTGTTCACGGATCTCTCCCCGCTCACCGTCATCGCCGTCGCGATGGTGCCGCTGAGCTGGTGGGTCCTGTGGCGTACGTCGTTCGGTCTGCGCCTGCGCTCCTGCGGCGAGAACCCCGTCGCGGCCGAGTCCCTCGGCGTGAACGTCTACAAGTACAAGTACCTCGCCGTGATCATCTCCGGTGGTCTCGCCGGGCTCGGCGGCGCGTTCCTCTCGCTCGTCGGCTCGAACATCTACCTGGAGGGCCAGACCGGCGGGCGCGGCTACATCGGCCTCGCCGCGATGATCTTCGGCAACTGGATGCCCGGCGGACTCGCGCTCGGTGCGGGCCTGTTCGGTTACACCGACAGCCTGAAGCTCCGGGGCGGCGGCACGAACGTGCACGCGCTGCTCCTGCTGCTCGCGATCCTGCTGGTCATCGGCGCGGTCTACCTCGTGTGGCGCAAGCGTTACGTCCCCGCGGCGATCACCGCGGCCGTCTCGGCGCTCATGTTCGCGTGGTACGGCTTGACCGACGAGGTTCCCAACCAGGTCGTCACCGCGACGCCGTACGTCGTTACGCTCCTTGTGCTCTCGCTCTCCGCCCAGCGGCTGCGCATGCCGAAGGCGGACGGCCAGCCCTACCGAAAGGGACAAGGAACGTGACCGAGACCGAGAGCGAGACCGATACCGACTGGGACGCCCTGCGGGACGCCGCACGCGAGGCCATGTCCCGTTCCTACGCCCCCTACTCGGGCTTCCCGGTCGGCGCGGCGGCCCTCGTGGACGACGGCCGCACCGTGTCGGGCTGCAACGTGGAGAACGCGTCGTACGGCCTTGGCCTGTGCGCCGAATGCGGCCTCGTCTCGCAGCTCCAGCTCACCGGGGGCGGCCGTCTGACGCACTTCACCTGCGTCGACGCCAAGGGCGAGATCCTGATGCCGTGCGGCCGCTGTCGCCAGCTGCTCTACGAGTTCGGCGGCGCGACGCTCCTCCTGGAGACGGCCGCGGGCATCCGGACGCTGGGGGACATGCTCCCGGACCCGTTCGGCCCGCAGCACCTGAACTGACCGTCGGCCCCTGCCTGTTGTCGAGCTGCGAGCAGGGGCCGACTTCACTCGGTGACTCTATGCGCGTAGAGTCGCCTCACTCGGGGCGGTGGCACCCAACGATCACCGCAACCATCAATTGAGTAACCACTACGGCGAGAACCCGGTCCGCGAAAGCGGCGCCGGTTTAGGCGCAAAGGGGAGCCATGGACGTCATCTCCGTGATTCGTACGAAGCGGGACCGCGGCGAGCTGAGCGGCGAGCAGATCGACTGGGTCATCGACGCGTACACGCGCGGCGTGGTCGCCGACGAGCAGATGTCGGCCCTTGCCATGGCGATCCTGCTCAACGGCATGAACCGCGGCGAGATCGCCCGCTGGACGGCCGCGATGATCGCGAGCGGCGAGCGCATGGACTTCTCGTCCCTGTCCCGCCCCACGGCCGACAAGCACTCCACGGGCGGTGTCGGCGACAAGATCACGCTGCCGCTCGCCCCGCTGGTCGCCGCGTGCGGCGCCGCGATTCCGCAGCTTTCGGGCCGGGGCCTCGGTCACACGGGCGGCACCTTGGACAAGCTGGAGGCCATCCCGGGCTGGCGCGCGCTGCTCTCGAACGAGGAGATGCTGTCCGTCCTGAACGGCGTCGGCTCGGTCATCTGCGCGGCGGGCGACGGCCTGGCCCCCGCGGACAAGAAGCTGTACGCGCTGCGGGACGTTACGGGCACGGTGGAGGCGATCCCCCTGATCGCCTCGTCCATCATGTCGAAGAAGATCGCCGAGGGCACGGGCTCGCTGGTCCTCGACGTGAAGGTCGGCACCGGCGCCTTCATGAAGAACCTCGAAGACGCCCGCGAACTGGCCTCCACCATGGTGGAGCTGGGCACCGACAGCGGCGTACGCACGGTCGCCCTGCTCACCGACATGTCGACGCCGCTCGGCCTGACGGCGGGCAACGCGCTTGAGGTCCGCGAGTCGGTGGAGGTCCTCGCGGGCGGTGGCCCCTCCGACGTGGTCGAGCTGACCCTCGCCCTGGCGCGCGAGATGCTCGACGCGGCGGGCCTGAAGGACGCCGACCCCGAGAAGGCCCTCGCGGACGGCTCGGCGATGGACGTGTGGCGCCGGATGATCTCCGCCCAGGGCGGCGACCCGGACGCGACCCTTCCCGTCGCCCGCGAGACGCACGTCGTCACGGCGCCGTCCTCCGGTGTCCTGACCCGCCTCGACGCGTACGACGTCGGCGTCGCGGCCTGGCGCCTCGGCGCGGGGCGTGCGCGCAAGGAGGATGTCGTCCAGGCGGGCGCGGGCGTCGAACTCCACGCCAAGCCGGGCGACTCCGTCGAGGCGGGCGCCCCGCTGCTGACCCTGCACACGGACACGCCGGACCGCTTCGCGTACGCGCTCCAGTCCCTGGAGGGTGCGTACGACGTCGCTCCCGCCGGGACGGATTTCTCGCCGGGGGCGATTGTGCTGGACCGGATCGGCTAAGGGCTCGGCCCGTTCTGAGGGGCGCGCCGACTGCGGGTGCGTTGTGGTTGCGCGCGCAGTTCCCCGCGCCCCTTACCGGGCGGGTTTCCGGGTGCGGGTGCGTTGTGGTTGCTCGCGCCGTTCCTCGCGTCCCTTGCGGGGCCCGTGCGAGTCTGCCCCCGTGGTCCGGCATCGTGCCCTTGCGTACCTGGACCCCGCCCGCCCGCGCCGCGTATGCAGGGATGAGTCGCATCCTGCGCGGGAGGGGCAACCTTGCACGACCATGACCACGATCACGCCAAAGCCGCCGGCACCGGGGCCGTCCGTGGCCCGGGTCGGCGGCCCGCGGCCACGGCGCCCGGAGGGCTGCTCGGCCTGCATCGCGATGCGGGGAACGCCGCTGTCGTCCAGATGCTGCGCGAGGCCGGTCATCCGTACGCGGGCGGCACACACCGGCACGGCGGACAGATCCACGTGCAGCGTTACGCGAGCGGTCAGGTCAAGAGCCTGGCCAGCGAGCAGGGCGTTGGCCCCTACTTCGAGTCGCAGTCACCGCAGGGCACCCTGGTCCCGGACCCGGAACAGGTCTCGAAGCACTCGGTGGACCACCTCGGGGCCCGCACCCACGACCCGTTCCAGCAGGACGTGGCGGAGGAGACCGGCGTCGAGCCGGACCCGCCGCTCGGGCTGCCCCTCAGGGTCGCGGGCGACGGATCCCTCGCAGTGCACGACACCGCGCGCGAACCGAAGGAGTTCTACGCGACTCCGGGCGTCATCGAGGCGAGCAACGCGTCCCTGGAGGGCGTCGGCAGCAATTACACCCTGGCGTCCCGCGGAGCGCAGATCTCCGTGGAGAAACCGTCCGGCGACGGGTCCGTCGTCCTCAAGCGCGTACAGCCCCAGACGCGGGAGAACCCCAAGAACGCCGAGTCGGGCTTCGCGAACCTGCTGAAGTCCGAATGCATCGACGTGGCAAGGGAGTTGATGGGTGGCGGCAGGCAGACGGACGTCGTTCTGACGGGCCGGGACGCCATGCCCTGGGAGGACAAGACCGTCGACAGCGTGGCCGACGGCCTCGCCGACCGCGCGGGCGCACCGCAGGGCGCACCCACCCCGGAGCGCTACGGCGGCGCCCTGCGCGAGCACCCCGAAGAGATGGACACCGCGGCAGCGGACCTCGGGGTGAACAAGGCCGCGGCCCCCGCGGTGGGCGAGGGCTATGCGACGGTCTCCCTGGGGCAGAGCGCCAAGCTCGACTTCGCCCAGTCCGCCACCCCCGAGGCCAAGCCCCAGGACATCTGGGGCTTCCACTTCGCGGGTGTCGCGGCGCTCAGCGCGAACGGCGAGGACCGCGTCACCCTGGAGAACTACACACGCACCGCCAACTCCGGCGACGCGCTGCAGGAACTGCTCCCCAAGCTGGTGGAGGAGTTCAAGACGAAGACCGCCTTCCCGCTGCTCCGCCCCAAGGGCAAGCCCGTGCCCGGGGGCTCCGAGATGGACCAGGTGAACAAGCTGCTCAAAGAACTCGCCGGAAGCGCCCAGCGGGGCACCGAGGAGTTCAGGCGGCTCTCGGAGGCGAAGAACGAGTGGAACAGCAAGTGGTTCTTCCGCATGTACGGGTCGGGAGCGGGCCAGTCGTTCCACGAGCAGCAGTACGACAGCGGGCAGGGTGACTTCGTGAACGCCCTGACTCTGCGCGTCCGCAAGCGGCCCCAGGCCTGACCTGCGGGCGGTCGCACAGGGCGAACGCACGGGCGGCCGTACCGATGAGTTTCGGCCGCCCCACCGGTCAACCCTGCATGGCTGGTCCCGAAGAGAACCTCACCGAACAGAATCTCACCGAACAGAACCGAACCGAAGAGAACCTCATCCGAATCGAGGGCCCCCTGCGCGCAGGCGACATCCCGCACCTGTGCGACCGGGTGGCCGCCGCCCGGCACGGCCCCGGCGGCGACGATGTGATCTGCGACGTCGCCGCCGTCACCACCGCCGACCTCACGACGGTCGACGTCATCGCCCGACTGCACCTCGCCGCCCGTAGGGCAGGCGGCCGGATCCGTCTCAGAAATCCCACCCCCGCCCTGCTGGCCCTGCTCGGCCTCGTCGGTCTCGTCGAACTACTCGGCCTTGTCGTCGAGATGGAGCGGCAGGCCGAACAGCGGGAACCACCGGGGCGTGTCCAGGAAGCAGTGGAAGCCCGCGATCCGCCCCTCTGAGATCTCGATGACCTGAACCGCCCAGGGCGCGAACCCACCCTTCTCCGGGTCGGGCTTGTAGTGGGCGAAGCCCGGCGTGCCGTTGACGTCGACCGGGAACAGCCTGCTGTTCGCGCAGGAGGCGCCGATGGTCGACATGAAGCCGGTGATGTCGGACGTGCCGCGCAGCCACAGGTCGAACGGGGGCATCGTCATGATGGCGTCTTCGTGCAGCAGCGCCGTCAGTGCCGCCATGTCGTAACCCTCGAAGGCCGCGACGTACCGCTCGAGCAGCTTCTGTTGCTCGTCGTCCAGCGGATCGGAGACGGCGGTGTCGTCGGCGGGCCCCTCGGCCAGCGTCGCCCGCGCCCGCTGCAACGCGCTGTTGACGGAGGCCACCGAGGTGCCGAGGAGCTCGGCCGCCTCGCTGGCCTTCCACGCGAGGACTTCGCGCAGGATGAGTACCGCCCGCTGCTTGGGCGGCAGTTTCTGCAGGGCGGCGACGAAAGCGAGCCGCACCGACTCCTTCGCCACGGCCGCCTCGGCGGGGTCGCTGAGGGACGGCAGGATGCGGGCGTCCGGCATCGGCTCGAGCCATACGTTGTCGGGGCGCGGTGTGAGTGCGGCCTGGGCGAGGGGCGCCGCCGCGGTCAGGTCCATGGGGCGTGCGCGGCGGTTGCCCGCGTTCAGCATGTCCAGGCAGACGTTCGTCGCGATCCTGTACAGCCACGACCGGAGGCTGGAGCGGCCCTCGAACTTCTCGAAGCTCCGCCAGGCTCGGACCATCGTGTCCTGCACCGCGTCCTCGGCCTCGAAGGCCGAACCCAGCATGCGATAGCAGTACCCGGTCAGCTCGACCCGGTGTTTCTCCAGCGTGACGTCAAGTTCCGACGTCGTCCCTGCGATGTCAGTCATCCCAACCCACCCCTGCGGCTGCCACGGAAGTCCCCAGCACTTCGGAAGCTACCGCAGCCCACTGACAACGGCCCCCGGAGTAGGAAAACCCGCAGACGGGAGAGGGCCGCCCGGTGCTGCCCGGCATGACTGGCGCGCGTGGCTAGTGCGCCGCCACGAGCCCCCGCCGCTCCTGGGCGCGAGCCGCGTGCGATCCCCAGACGGTGATGGACGCGACGCCGATCACCGCGAGAAGCCCCAGTCCCACGGTCCCCGCCCAGCCCCCGGCGTGGAAGGCGACCGCGCCTAGCGTGCCGCCCACGCTGGAGCCCAGGTAGTACGCGGACTGGTAGAGCGCCGAAGCCTGCGCCCGCCCCGTGGTGGCCGTACGGCTCACGGACGAGGAGGCGACCGCGTGCCCCGCGAAGAAGCCCGCGGTGATCAGGACGAGCCCGAGAAGCACCATGACCAGGGCGTCGGACAGGGAGAGCAGCAGACCGCCCGCCGTCGTGCTCACCGCCAGGTACAGCGCCCCGCGCCTGCCGAGCCGCGCCACCAGCTTCCCCGCGGCGGCCGAGGAGACCGTACCGACGAGGTAGACCAGGAAGATCGAGCCGATGATGCCCTGGGGGAGGGAGAAGGGCGCCTCGGTGAGGCGGTAGCCGATCACGGTGTAGACCGCGCCGAACACCGTCATGAACAGTGCGCCGATCGCGTACAGCCTGCACAGCAGCGGGTTGGAGAGGTGCGAACGGATCGTCCTGCCGAGGGCCTTGGGGTTGAGCGAGCCCGCGGTGAAGTGGCGCGGCGCGGGAAGCAGCGCGCGGAAGGCGATGGCGCACAGGACGGCCACGACACCCACCACGCCCACGGCCACGCGCCAGCCCCAGGCCTGCGCGACCCAGCCCGTGATGATGCGCCCGCTCATGCCGCCGATGGAATTGCCCGCCACGAACATGCCGATCGCGGCGACAAGCGCCTTGGGCCTGACCTCTTCCGCGAGGAAGGCCATCGCGGAAGCCGGGAGCCCGGCGAGGGCAGCGCCCTGCACGGCACGCAGCGCGATGAGTACGCCGATGGAGGGCGCGAAGGGGACGAGAAGACCCACGACCACCGCGACCGTCAGCGAAACGGTCATCAGCGTCCGCCGCCCGAACCGCTCGCTGAGCGCGCTCAGGGGCAGGACGAAGAGGGCGAGGGCGCCCGTGGCGGCCGACACCGTCCAGCTCGCGGAGCTCGCGCTGACGCCGAAGTCGGCGGAGACGAGGGGGAGCAGCGCCTGCGTGGAGTAGAGGAGGGCGAAGGTGGCGACACCCGCGAGGAAGAGGGCGAAGCTCATCCGGCGGTAACCGGGACCGCCGGGGTTCAGCCGCGTGTCGGTGGTGTCGGTGGTGTCGGTGGTGTCGGTCTGGGGGGACGACGGGGTGTGGGCGGCCGCGTGGGTGACGGACGCCCCGCTACTGGCGGGAGGCATGCATCGAACGTAGGCACACATGACTCATCCGTCCAATGCATGGACTCGCCATAATCGTTCCCATGGTGCATGAGCGCAGTTCAGAGCGGCGTCTGTCGCAGAGCAGTTACGTGGGAGACATCGGCGCGGCGGCGTCGGGACCGGTGCCGTCGCCGGCCGAGCTGACCCCGGAGTCCTGGTCCGCGCTGCTCTCGCCGCGCCTCGCGTACTTCGCCGGGGTCGCGCGGACGGAGCACGTGACGCGGGCCGCGCAGGAGATGCAGGTGCCGCAGTCGACGCTCTCGCGTGCGCTGGTACGCCTCGAACAGGACCTGGGGGTCGACCTGTTCGCGCGGCACGGCCGCACGGTGTCCCTGACCCCGGCGGGCCGTACGTTCCTCGCCTCCGTCGAGCGGGCGCTCGGCGAGGTGGAGCGGGCCGCGGAGTCCGTACGGGCGGACGCGGACCCGGCGTCGGGCAAGGTGGCCTTCGGGTTCCTCCACACGATGGGGTCGGAGACCGTGCCCGGCCTGATCCGCGCCTTCCGCGCGGACCATCCGCGGATCCGCTTCAGCCTCGTACAGAACTACGGCGATGCGATGATCGAGCGCCTGCGGGCGGGGGAGCTCGATCTGTGTCTGACCTCGCCCGTGCCGGACGCGCCGGACCTGGTCGCCCGCCGCCTGGACGAACAGCGCCTTCGCCTCGTCGTGCCGGACGATCACCGTCTCGCCGCCCGGAAGCGGGTCCGCCTCTCGGAGACGGCGGACGAGGCGTTCGTGACCCTCGAACCCGGCTACGGCCTGCGCCGCATCACGGACGACCTTTGCCAGGAAGCGGGCTTCAAGCCGCGGATCGCGTTCGAGGGGGAGGAGGCGGAGACACTGCGGGGCCTGGTGGCGGCGGGCCTCGGCGTAGCCCTCCTGCCGCCACCCGCCGTCCCCCGGCCGGGAGTTGTGGAGCTGACGGTGACGGGTCAGCGGGCGGTACGGGAGATTGGCGTGGCCTGGCTGGACGGTCATCCGGATACTCCGCCGGTGGCGGCCTTCAAGAAGTTCCTGTTGGGGCGGAGGGGCCGCTTGCTGCCGGAGTAGCTTCTTTTTCCGGCGCGAGGGCGCCGGACCGGGGGGTGGTTATCAACCCCTCCCGCGGATGTGGGCATAATTGTCGG
>NZ_JBHTSF010000185.1:0-16174 GCF_042795295.1 Streptomyces sp. NPDC056486 | reverse complement strand
AGCGGGAGGGGCCGTTCTCCGGACCGGGCTACTTTGCTTCAGGCGAGCCCCGGCGCAGGCGGGCCGCCTTTTCGTCCACCTCGGTCTGGGAGGTGCCGGCCTGTACGACGATCACCGCCTGAGAGCCGTCGGGCAGCGTCGCCTCTCGCATCTCCGTGCCCAGCAACGGCGGTCGCCTGCGGTTCCGCTCGTTGTTCTCGTGGTCTTCGTGGTCCTCGTCGTCCGACATGAGACCTCCCAGCTCGACGGATGGCCCACCGTACTCGCGGATCATTCGGGGATCCCGCCGTACGAGCGCCGGACGGCGTACTTCACACGAACGCCGCCGTCAGGGGCCTCAGCCCTGGACCGGAGTCACCACCCAGTCCGGATGCCCCGGCATGGGCGGTGTCTTGGAGCCGTACAGCCACGGCCGCAGGAAGCCGTCCAAGTCCTGGCCGGAGACCCTCGACGCCAGGTCGATGTACTGCCGGGTGCTCGCGGTCTTCCCGCGGAAGCCGCTCACCCAGGCCCGCTCGATCTTCTGGAACGTCGCGTCGCCGACCTGCTCCCGCAGGGCGTACAGGACCAGGGCCGAGCCGTCGTAGCGCATGCGCTTGAAGAGGTTCGGCTCGGTCGGCTCGGCGGGGGCGCCGTAATCGCGGCGCCACTGGTCGTGCGCCGCGTAGGCGGTCTTCATGGCGGCCTCGAAGCTGTCGCCGCCGTGCTCCTCGGAGTACATCCGCTCGTAGAAGCGGGCGTGCCCCTCGCTCACCCACAGGTCGGACCAGCTCTTCAGGGCGACGCTGTCGCCGAACCACTGGTGGGTCAGCTCGTGCACCATGTTCCGCTCGGCGTCCACCTTCGTGCCCAGGAGATCGGCCTTGGGGATGAGCGAGAGCGTCTGGGTCTCCAGGGCGACGGCCAGGTCCGTGTCGCCGACCAGGAGGCCGTAGCGGTTGAAGGGGTAGGGGCCGAGCTTCTCCTGGAGCCATGCGAGGTGGTCAGGAGTGAGCCCCCGGAATTCAGCCGTCGGCTCGACCAGGGCGTCGGGGACGACGTCCCGCAGCGGCAGACCGCCCGGGCCCTTGCCGTCGACCAGCTTGAACTTGCCGACCGCCATCTGCACCAGCTGGGTGGAGAGCGGCTGTTCGGAGTCGTACGTCCAGCGCACCCGGTCGCCTGGGCGTTCCGTACGGTCGACCAGCTTGCCGTTCGCGACCGCCGTCCGGTCCTTCGGCGTGGTGATGCGGAAGGTGATCGGCGCCCGCTGGCTCGGGTGGTCGTTCGCCGGGAAGATCAGCCGCGCTCCGTTCGGCTGGGGATAGACCACCGTGCCGTCGGCGGTGGGTATCCAGCCGTAGTCCTCGATGGCGTCGTCGCGGTGCCGCGTCTGCGTCGGGTCGGCGGTGTACGTGACCTTGGCGGTGAACGTACGGCCCTTGGAGATCGGGGATTTGGGCGTGACCGTCAGCTCGTCCCCGGCGCGGGACGTGCGCGCGGTCGTGCCGTCGATCTTCACGCCGTGCAGGGTGTTGCCCCCGAAGTCCAGGTTGAAGCGGGAGAGCGACTGCGTGGCGGTGGCCTTGATCGTCGCCGTCGCCTCGAACGGCGTCTTCGGCGCCTGCCAGTCGAAGTCCAGGGTGTAGTGGTCGACGCGGTACCCGCCGTTCCCGTCCAGCGGGAACATCGGGTCGCCCAGGCCGGGTGCGCCGGGCTTGGGCGACCCGGGTGCAGAGGGCGCGGACGGCGCGGCCTGCGACACCGTGCCGGTGAGGGCCGCGGTCACGGTGACGGCGGCCGCGAGGGCGATCCGTGCTCTGCGGCGGTGCGTCCGGTACGTGCTGCTCATCGGAAACCTTTCGGTCAGAAGGTTGCGCGAACGAGTCGGCGGGGGTGCGCCTGGGGGTGTGCCCCACCGCAGGTAGTGAGACGCACGACGCAGGGCCCGAGTTGCACGGGATCGGGCGGGTAAGTGACCAAGCTCTCTCCCGCGACGGCTGCATCCGATGGCAAGGTGGATGGGTCAGTGGGGGGAGTCCACTGCCGGACGTCGCGTCGAGAGGCGTGACGCATACGTATCGAGTGATGCCATGACCGCTGCCACAGCCACAGTCACGTCCACTGCCACCGCACAGCCCCGCGCGACCACGCGCACCGGCGGCCCCGAGGAAGACGGCCCCAAGGTGCTCGAGCACGTCCTGGGCTGGACGCTCGTAGTCGTCCTCGCGATGCTCGTCACGCAGACCGGTCTGTTGTGACCCAGGCCTCACGACCTGCGGAGCCTTCGCGGGCGTCGCGGTCCGGGGCGAGGTCCGCCCGCCAGTGCCGGTGCGGCACACCCACCAGGCCGTAGAGCCATCGCACGGGCGAGCGCCGCGACAGCAGCGTGAGCCCCGCGAGGACCGCGAACAGCGGCAGGCCGACCCACCCGCCCAGGAGGCGCACGAGGACGCTTGCCGCAAGGGCTCCGACGAACGGCAGGCCGTAGACCCCGGCCGCCGCGATGGCGATCGCCAGGAACCGGTGCACCTTACGGTCCTCGTCCGCGCCGGGCAGTGACCAGCCCTCCATCAGCCAGCCGATCTCCGTGAACAGCATCGTGCCGATCACGGCCGCGCCGAAGAGGAGCAGGGCGAGGAACGTCCCGGACGTCAGGAAGTCCAGTACGTGGTTGACCACGCTGTCCTGCCGCCAGCCCGCGAAGTCCCGCGCGCCGGGGGAGAGGAAGCGCTCGTACCCCCTGCCGTCCCAGCCGTGGAACAGGGTCCCGAAGAGCAGGAAGTACCCGCCCACGCAACTGAGATACGCCCAGTAGCCCGCCCCGACCAGGACGAGCGCCTGCGCCACCAGGAATCCGATGATCGCGGCCACGGGGATCCCGCCCGCGTAGAAGAGCACGAACCCCGCCCACACCCCGTCGTGCCCGTCCGCGACGTGCATCGTCGCCCACGCGGGGTTCTGCCAGAGCAGGAAGAGCCCCGTCGGCACCATCAGGACCGCCGCGAAGAGCGTGGTGAGCGCCAGATACGGATTGGCCGCGCGGCTGCGCGTCCGGGGGCCCTCGCCCGCGTTGATCCGCTCCCACACCTGGAGTTGCCGGCCCGCCGAGAGAGCGAACGTCGCGCCGATCGCGTACGCCCAGAAGAGGGCGGCCTGAATCTGGATCATGCCGATGCCTTCAGGGTGAGTCCGCCCGCCACGATCGAGTCCGATGTGACCAGGGCCTGTTCGGCCTCCACGTCGGTCATGAAGACGAACGGCGGCACGACGGGCGGCACCGGCAGCTTGTCGGGCGTGAAGGTCAGGCAGAGCAGGCCCTCCAGGCAGCCCTTGAACTTCGTCAGGTAGAGCGTGACGGATCCGCTCAGGTCCAAGGTGTCCGCGCCCAGGGCGAGTTCATCGCTCCCGTCACGGGTCGTGAGCCGGTAGTCGGTGAGCGATGCGGCCTTCATCCGCAGCACCATGACCTTCAACGGGCCGTCGGACGTGGGGATCTCACGTACGCCTGCCAGCAGGAAGCCCTGCGGCGAGAAGAGCGTGGTGGTGACCGTCGGCGGAGTCCTCGCCGCCGTGATCGCGTCGCCGGGCGCCGCCCGCGCCGGAGTGCCGCCCCACAGCGTCGCCCCGATGATGACCACCGGAAGCAGCACGCCGAGCGTGCGTACGCCCTGCCCGTCCCGCACCTTGGGCCGCTCAGCTCCCCCGTCCGTGTCCTCGGCGTCCTCGGCCACCGGCGTCCAGCCGAAGCCCATCGCGCTGCCCGCGATGCCGAGCACCATGCCCACCAGGAACCCGCCCAGATTCGTGGCCGCGAACGAGAGCACCGACAGGATCAGGGCGTTGACGCTCACATAGTGATGGGCGTGCGGCAGGAGCCACAGGAAGATCCCGGCGGCGATCAGGGCGAGCCCGATGCCGATCGCCGCGAGTCCGCCGAGCCCCAGGCTGACCAGGACCGTCAGTGGCGACAGCGGCACGAGGAGCAGCTCGGCGCCGCCCAGGACGAGCAGGAGACCGCCCCAGAACGGCCGGGTGCGCCGCCACTTGCGCAGCACCCGGCGTGCTTCCGGCAGCGGCAGGCGCCGGTCGAGCCACCCGCCGCCGTCTCTGCGCCACGCGCCGACCCCGACCCCGACCCCGGCTCCGGATCCGGCTCTTCGGCCGCCGGTCAGAAGCATTTCTTGCCGCCGACGCTGACGTCGAGCTTCATGCCCTTGAGCCGGAAGTTCCCGCCGGTCGCCGACCAGGCGTGGGACTTCACCCCGGAGACGGTGATGTCCCCGGCCTGGAGCCCGAACTTCCCCTTCCCGCCCTGTACTCCGGACACCTCGTCGAGGGTCGATGCGTCCCGGCCGATCTCGGCGGTGCCGAAGCGGGCGTCGCCCTGCAGGTCCTCGCCGTCGATGATGAGGTTGCTCGCGGTGACCTCGCCCGCCGAGCCGCCCGCGGTCAGCTTGAACACCACGGTGCCCACCGGGGTCTTGACCTCGGCCGCCTGGCAGATGTCGGAGAGGGTCGCGTCACCGATTCCGAGGAGCGCCACCGGGTGCCCCTTGCCGTCGATGTCCCGGTCGGTCTGTACGTAGGAGGACAGGCCCTGGCTCGTGAGCTTGCCGGATGACACCTGGAAGCTGGTGCCGGAGACGGCGAAGGAGGCGGCGAGCGCCCCCTCGGCCATCACGGAGGCCATCGCGCCGACGGCCAGGACGGCCGGCAGGGCCACGACGGCCGTCTTCTTCCAGGAGGTTCTGCCCTCGCGTAAAGGGGTACGCGCTGCGCTCATGAGTCTTCCTCCCGTACGTCGGTCATGTGCGTAGGGGGAGTGCGTGAGAGAGCGCCCAAGGACGCAGAACCGGCAGGTGGCGTGCTTCTGCCATACTGCGGATACCCGAGGCAGTTGGAGACTAGGGCCGAAATTGAATAATAGTCAACAGCGCGGTGCCGACCGTCCCGCGGACGCCCGCCCGCAGGCGCGCGGCACCGACCGCTCCGTGGCGCGCCGCGCCGAACTCATCACCATCGGGCGGAAGTTGTTCGCCGACACGTCCTATGACGCACTCTCGATGGACGACATCGCCAGACAGGCGTGCGTCGCCAAGGGGCTGATCTACTACTACTTCAAGTCCAAGCGCGGCTACTACCTCGCGATCATCGAGGACTCGGTCGCGGAACTGGTCGCGCGCGCCGGACGTCACGACGATCTGCCGCCCGTGGAGCGGGTGCACAGCACCATCGACGGCTATCTGCGCTATGCCGAACACCATCAGGCGGCCTACCGCACCATCATCAGCGGCGGCGTCGGCTTCGACGCCGAGGTGCACGCCATACGCGACGGCGTGCGCACGGCGCTGATCGGGGCGATCGCCGACGGGGCGTACGGCCGTCGCGACATCCCGGAACTCGCGCGCACGGCGCTGCTCGGCTGGCTGTGCAGCGTCGAGGGCGTCACGCTCGACTGGATCGGCGTGCGGGGCCTCGCGCGCGAGACGGTCTGCGACCTCCTCGTGCGGACCCTGGGCGACACCCTGCGCGTCATCGAGGAGTTCGAGCCGGCGTTCCCCGCCCCGCCGCGGCCATGAGGAAGGGGCGGGAGCCGTCCGGCCCTCGCCCCGACCACCCCGTGGCGCTGATCAGTTGATGGCCTTGATCAGCTCGCCGTTCGCCGTGTCGCCGCTGAGCTCCCAGAAGAAGGTGCCGCCCAGGCCCGCCTGGTTCTTGTAGTCCATCTTCCCCGCGATGGTCGCCGGGGTGTCATAGCTCCACCAGTCGTTCCCGCAGTGCGCGTACGCGGTCCCGCCGACCGTGCCGTTGGCCGGGCACTTGGTCTTGAGTTCCTTGTAGTCGTCGATGCCCGCCTCGTACTTGCCCGCGGCGGCCCCGGTCGCGGTGCCGCCGGGCTCCTTCTGCGTGACACCGGTCCAGCCGCGTCCGTAGAAGCCGATGCCCAGGAGCAGCTTGTCGGAGGGCACGCCGAGACCCTGGAGCTTCTTGATCGTGGAGTCGGTGTTCCAGTTCGCCTTGGGTGCGCCCTCGTACGCCTTCAGCGGCGAGTGCGGGGCGGTCGGGCCCTTCGCGTCCCAGGCGCCGAACGCGTCCCAGGCGCCGAAGTAGTCGTACGTCATCGGGTTGTACCAGTCGACGTACTGGGCGGCGCCCGCGTAGTCGGCGGCGTCGATCTTGCCGCCCTCCTCGGCGTCGGCCGGGATGGCCGCGGTGACGAGGTTGTCGCCGCCGAACTTCGAACGCACCGCGGACATCAGGTCCTTGTACGCCGCGCGCCCGCTGGTGTCACAGGTCAGACCGCAGGCGTTGGGGTACTCCCAGTCGATGTCGATGCCGTCGAAGACATCGGCCCACTTGGAGTTCTCGACCAGGTCGTAGCAGGACTGGGCGAACGCGGCCGGGTTCTTGGCGGCCTCGGTGAAGCCACCTGACCAGGTCCAGCCGCCGAAGGACCAGAGGACCTTGAGGTTCGGGTGCTTGGCCTTGAGCTTGCGCAGCTGGTTGAAGTTGCCGCGCAGCTCCTGGTCCCAGGTGTCGGCCTTGCCGTCGACGGACTGGTCGGCGGTGTACGCCTTGTCGGTCGCCGCGTAGGCGTCGCCCGTCGTGCACTTGCCGCCCTGGACGTTGCCGAAGGCGTAGTTGATGTGCGTGAGCTTGTCGGCCGAGCCGGACGTCTCGATGTTCTTGACGTGGTAGTTCCGGTCGTAGACACCCCACTCGGTGAAGTACCCGACGACCTTGGAACCGGCCGCGGCCTGCGAACTCGCGGCCTTTTCGGACCCGTTGTCAGGCCCTGCGGTGGCGGTGCCGGCTCCGGCGAGCAGACCCCCGCCGAGCACGGCACAACACGCGGTGGCGATGAGCGCCCGGAAGGGGGCGCGGGGAAGGTGCGGTCTGAGCATCGTTTCTCCTCGTGGGGGGAGAGGGCGCATGGGGGGACATGGTGCTGATGACCTGCGGGTGCCAGTTGACGTCGGTGAACGTTGAATTGGCATGAACGCGGAAAAGCGCTCGGCTGGACTCTAGGAGGACTAGACCAGTGGGGTCAATGGTTCGGACCAATTCCGCGCCCCTCTTGCGGCCGTCGGCTATCTTTTGAGTAAGCGGTCGTTAACTAGTGACTGGCAGCCCCCGATCGGGCATACTCAACGCGCCAGAGCCGCTGGTCACAGCCCCTTCCGCGACCCGGAAGGGCACCACTGGCCGGGCCGTGAGACACGGTGGCGCCCGCACTACCCCGCGGGTCCGCCGCAGTGCCGAAAGGGAGGATGTGATCGCCATGCCTGAGCGAACCTTGCAGCAGTCGGTGGACCGGCAGTTGCCCACAGACGAGGCGCGGGATCTGTTCTCGCTCGTCCGTGAACTCGTCCAACGGGAGATAGCCCCCCGCGCGGCCGAGGAGGAGGACGCCGGGCACTTCCCGCGCGAGGTCTTCACCCTCCTCTCCGATTCCGGACTGCTCGGACTTCCGTACGCGAGTGAGTTCGGCGGCGGTGACCAGCCGTACGAGGTCTATCTCCAGGTCCTGGAAGAGCTCGCCGCCGCCCGGCTCACCGTCGGCCTGGGCGTCAGCGTCCACTCCCTGTCCTGTCACGCGCTCGCGGGCTACGGCACCAAGGAGCAGCAGGCCGAGCACCTCCCCGCGATGCTCGGCGGCGGACTGCTCGGGGCGTACTGCCTCTCCGAGCCCGCCTCGGGATCGGACGCCGCGTCCCTGCGGACGAAGGCCGTGCGGGACGGCGACCACTGGGTGATCACCGGAACGAAGGCGTGGATCACGCACGGCGGAGTCGCCGACTTCTACACCGTCCTGGCCCGCACCGGCGGCGAAGGCGCCCGCGGCATCTCCGCGTTCCTGGTGCCGGGCGACGCCGAGGGCCTGAACGCGGCGCAGCCCGAGAAGAAGATGGGCATGAAGGGCTCACCCACCGCCCAGATCCACTTCGACGGGGTACGGGTGTCCGATGCCCGCCGCATCGGCGAGGAAGGGCAGGGCTTCGCGATCGCGCTCTCCGCGCTCGACTCGGGGCGGCTCGGCATCGCGGCCTGTGCCGTCGGAGTGGCCCAGGCGGCGCTCGACGAGGCGCTTCGATACGCCACCGAGCGGCGGCAGTTCGGGCGGCCGATCGCGGACTTCCAGGGCCTTCGGTTCATGCTCGCGGACATGGCGACGCAGATCGAGGCGGGCCGGGCGCTCTATCTTTCCGCGGCGAGGCTGCGCGACGCGGGCAGGCCGTTCTCCAAGCAGGCGGCCATGGCCAAACTGCTGTGCACGGACGCCGCGATGAAGGTCGCGACGGACGCCGTGCAGGTGCTCGGCGGCTATGGCTACACCGCGGACTTCCCGGTGGAGCGCTTGATGCGCGAGGCCAAGGTGCTGCAGATCGTCGAGGGCACCAATCAGATCCAGCGGATGGTCATCGCCCGTCACCTCGCGGGTCCCGAAACGCGCTGAACTGGCCGAGCCTGACCGGGGGCGCCGCGAGCCGCGCCCACTCCGGGTCGTGGCGGCCGGGCAGGGTCTTGCCGCGCTCGGCCCAGCTCCGGATGAGGGCGCGGTAGATCGGCGGGTCCTGAAGGTGCGTGGGCTGGGGCTGGGGGTGCTGCTGGGGCGGCTGATGGTGCTGCGGTGGGTGTTGATACTGCGGTGGTTGAGGACTCTGGGGAACCGATTCTGCGGCGGACGGGGGAACCGTCAGGAGCGTGCGCCTGCGTCGGCCGGTCGGCGGGTGCGCCATGGGCATCGGCGTGGGGGTGGTCATATGCGGCCAACGCGCCCCGCGGGGGACAGGTCACCGCCCGTCTGATTCGAGCGTCAGTTCGCGGCCTGCCCGTATGGCGGTCGGGGGTGCGCCCCCGGCCCTCCCGCGACTCTCGCGATGCCGCCGCGTCCGCGCGATACGTACGAGCCGCTGCGTCGGCGAGATCCCTGCGGGCCCACGGCCCGGTGAACGCGGGCCGACACGTGTATGGCTCCGCCAAGCGGTCTGACGTACCGTCAACTCCTTGCCGGGGCAACGGAATTCGCCCCGCGTCCGCGAACTGCCGTGCGCCCAGGGAGGCTGACCGTGGCAGACGACCGCCCCGTCCCGCTCGACGAGTACCCGATCCATCAGGTGCCGCTGTCCATGAAGCAGGTCGCGACGGGCGACCGCAACGCCTACGACCGCTGCATCTTCCACCTCTTCGACCACGAGGGGCGCTCCCTCCTCATCCTCGGGCTCGGCGTCTACCCGAACGTGGGTGTGATCGACGCGTACGCCACCTTGCGCAGAGGAGACACGCTCCATGCCGTGCGCGCATCGGACGCACTCGGCGACGACCGGATGAACCTCTCGGTGGGCCCTCTGGCCATCACCGTCGAGGAACCACTGCGGAGGCTGCGTCTGAGGTGCGCCGCCGATCCCGACGACCCCGCATCGCTCTCGTACGACATCACGTGGACCGCGGACTTCCCGGCCCTCTGGGAGCCGCACCACATCCAGCGGCGCGGCGACCGGCTCTCCCTCGAAGGGCGCCGCTTCGTCCAGGCGGGCGGCTGCTCCGGGGTGATCCGCGTCGGCGGCGATGACATACCGGTGACGGCGGGGGAGTGGACCGCCACCCGCGACCGCAGTTGGGGCGTACGGCCGATCCCCGGGGAGGAACGCGGGCGCCTGGAGGAGGAGTTCGGCACCGAGGGCTTCCACTGGATCTGGAGCCCGGTGCGCTTCGACGACCGCTTCCTGATGGTCATCGCCCAGGAGGACGCGGACGGCTACCGCTCGCTCAACGAGGCGACACTCGTCCGGCCGGACGTGCGTGACCGTCAACTCGGCTGGCCCCAGACCGACATCACCTACCGCTCCGGCACCCGCCACCCCGAGCGCGCCGTCATCCACCTCACCGACCCCGACGACCGCAAGCCCCTGGAGCTCGGCGTCGAGGTCCTCGCCTCCCTGCCGCTCGCCGTGGGCGCGGGCTATCCGCCGGCGGACGACTGGCAGCACGGCACGTGGCAGGGGCGTGCCTGGACCGACCGCCGCGACTACGACCTGTCCGATCCGGCCGCGCACCCGATGGCCGCGTACGGGGTCATCGACCACGCTGCCCGTTTCACCCTCAACGGCCGGACGGGGTACGGCATTTTCGAGCACGGGAGCTTCGGCCGCCACGACCCGAGCGGCTTCACCGGCTTCGAATCGGTCGCGCCCTGAGAGGAGTCCCGCGATGCCGAACGCGCCCCGTCAGCCCCGCCCCCGCACCACCACCCGCGACCCGGAGGAGCTCGCCCGCAGACTCACGGCCTGGCTCGGCGCGCGCCTGCCCGGCGCCAAGGCCACCGGCGTACGGGTTCCCGAGTCCAACGGCATGTCGAGCGAGACCCTCCTGTTCGACATCGAACATCCACAACCGCCCCTGAGGGCCTGCGCGTTGCGCGTCGCCGCCGACCCGGCCGCGTATACGATCTTCCCGGTCTACGACCTGCCGCGCCAGCACCGCACGATGCGGCTCGTCGCCGAGCACACCGACCTGCCCGTGCCGCGCGTGCTGTGGCTTGAGGAGGACCCGGGGCCGCTCGGCGCGCCCTTCTTCGTCATGGAGCGGGTAGAGGGGCGCGTGCCGCCGGACGTCATGCCCTATACGTACGAGGGGAATTGGCTCCACTCCGCCACCGACGCCGAACGCACGCACCTGGAAGAGGCCTCGATCCGCCTGATCGCGCATCTCCACGACCAAGTGCCCGTCGCGGAAGCCGAGTTCCTGACCCTGCCCGGTGAAGGCAGCCCGCTGCGCCGCCACGTCGATGCCCAACGCGCCTATTACGACTGGGTGGTCGACGGACTGCCCAGGTCACCCCTCATCGAGAGCGCCTTCGAGCGCCTCGAGGAGTGTTGGCCGGGCGACGAGGGCGAGACCGTCCTCAACTGGGGCGACGCACGCATCGGGAACGTCATCTACGACGGCTTCGATCCCGCGGCCGTACTGGACTGGGAGATGGCGGCGCTCGCACCCCGCGAGGTCGACCTCGGCTGGATGGTCTACCTGCACCGCTTCTTCCAGGACCTGACGGTGAGCTTCGGGCAGGAGGGCCTGCCCGGCTTCCTGCGCCGCGACCTCATCGAGGAGCGCTACGCCCGGCTCACGGGCCATACACCGCGTTCCATGGACTTCCACACGCTCTACGCGGCGCTGCGGCACGCCGTCGTCATGCTGCGTGTCGCCTACCGGCAGGTGCACTTCGGCGAGGCCGCGATCCCCGAAGATCCGGACACGCTGATCCTGCACCACGCCAGCCTGGCGGCCATGGTGCAGGGCAGCTACTGGTAGGCGTCAGGCCGCGGAGCGCTGGTCCTGCTCGGGCACGCGACGCGGGCGCGAGCCCTGGCCGCCCACGTGCGAGAAGGGCTGTGTGCGCCAGTCGAGTCCCTGAGGGAGCGTAAGCAGCAGGGCCGTGTGCTGCTCCTGAGCCTCCATCGTCTCGTCCGCGGGCTCCGCGTCGGCCGCGGCGCGGCCCGTGCCCGCGCACACCGTGAGCCCGAACGGGTTCCACCGGGTGGCGCACAGCGCGTGCTCGGGCAGGACGTCCTCGTCGGCAAGGAGCGCGATCGGCTGCGCGCAGTCCGGGCACGTCACCCGGTACATCTCGAAGGTGTCGTACGCGTCGAACTCGGATTCATCCGGTTCGACGCCCTCCGATACGAGTGCCGACGCGGATTCATCGGAGCGCTGCTGCTTACTGCGGGCAGAGCGACCGGGGCGCTTCAAGTTCTGCATGGGATTCTCCCCCTTGGGTGGGCCGAGAAGGCGCTGCGGCCTCGACCACAGCAAGCACTTCCCGTCCCGTCGTAGAGGTAATCGTGGCATCCCTTTGGACACGGTCACACGTATGTGGCGTTCGTCACATGCCCGGAGAAGATGCCGCCGTCTCGCGTACAGGTATCCGGAGGGATCAAGAGCCCTGTAGGTTCAGCGCATGGAGGAGCTGGACCGACAGATCGTGCAGCTGCTCGTCAAGGACGGGCGGATGAGCTACACCGACCTGGGCAAGGCCACGGGCCTGTCCACATCGGCCGTGCACCAGCGCGTGCGCCGCCTGGAGCAGCGCGGTGTCGTGCGCGGCTATGCCGCGGTCGTGGACCCGGAGGCCGTCGGCCTTCCGCTCACGGCGTTCATCTCGGTGAAGCCGTTCGACCCCAGCGCGCCCGACGACATCGCCGAACGCCTCGCCGGCGTCCCGGAGATCGAGGCGTGCCACAGCGTGGCGGGCGACGAGAACTACATCCTCAAGGTGCGCGTCGCGACCCCCCTGGACCTCGAACACCTGCTGAGCCGCCTGCGCGCACTCGCCGGCGTCTCCACCCGGACGACGGTCGTGCTCTCCACTCCGTACGAGGCCAGGCCCCCGCAGGTCTGAGCCGCCCGTGGGCGACCCCTGCGCGGGGCCCGCGCAAGAAGGGGCCAATACTGGTCCCATGAGCCTGAGCACCACCCCCCAGAACGGCCCTGAGGGCCACCGCACCGTGCTGCTGCGCGGCGGAGACGTCCACAGCCCCGCCGATCCGTTCGCCACGGCCATGGTTGTCGAACGCGGGCACGTCGCCTGGGTGGGATCCGAGGGCGCGGCCGACGCGTTCGCCGACGGCGTGGACGAGGTCGTCGACCTCGCGGGAGCGCTCGTCACCCCGGCGTTCACCGATGCGCATGTGCACACCACGGCGACCGGACTCGCCCTGACGGGCCTTGACCTGACGGGTGCCCGCTCCCTCGACGACGCGCTCGCTCACGTACGCGAACACGCCGCTGCCCGGCCGCACGATCGCGTTCTCCTGGGGCACGGCTGGGACGCCGCCCGCTGGATCGGCGGCCGCCCGCCCACGCGCGCGGAGCTGGACGAGGCGACTGGCGGCCGTCCCCTCTACCTCTCCCGCATCGACGTCCACTCCGCCGTCGTCACCACCGCGCTGCTCGACCTCGTCCCCGGCATCACCGGGCGCACCGGCTTCCACGCGGACGCACCGCTGACCGCCGACGCCCACCACGCGGTGCGCGCCACCGCCCTCGGCGCCGTCACCCCGCAGCAGCGCACCGAGGCCCAGCGCGCGGCGCTGAAGCATGCCGCGTCCCTCGGTATCGGCTCCGTGCACGAGTGCGCGGGTCCGGAGATCTCCGGCGAGGACGACCTGACCGGGCTGCTTCGCCTCGCCGCCGACGAGGCCGGTCCCCGTGTCGTCGGCTACTGGGCGCAGCAGGGCGAGGAAGGCGTCGCCCGTGCAAAGGAACTGGGTGCCGTCGGCGCCGCGGGCGACCTCTTCGTCGACGGCGCGCTCGGCTCGCACACCGCCTGTCTCCACGAGCCGTACGCCGACTCCGGCCACACCGGCACCGCCTACCTGGACGCCGCCGCCGTCACCGCGCACGTCGTCGCCTGCACCGAGGCAGGGGTCCAGGCGGGCTTCCACGCCATCGGCGACGCCGCGGTGACCGCAGTCGTCGAGGGCATCCGCGCGGCCTCGGAGAAGGTCGGCCTGGCCCGCGTGCGCGCCGCCAGGCACCGCGTCGAGCACGCCGAGATGCTCACCCCGGAGACGATCGCCGCCTTCGCCGAACTGGGGCTCACCGCCTCCGTGCAGCCCGCCTTCGACGCGCTGTGGGGCGGCGACGACGGCATGTACGTCCAGCGCCTCGGCGCCGAACGGGCCCGCACCCTCAACCCGTACGCGGCCCTCCTGCGCACCGGCGTCCCGCTCGCCTTCGGATCCGACAGCCCGGTCACGCCGCTCGACCCCTGGGGCACCGTGCGCGCCGCCGCGTTCCATCAGACCCTCGAGCACCGTGTGTCGGTGCGGGCCGCGTTCACCGCCCACACCCGGGGCGGCTGGCGGGCCATCGGCCGGGACGACGCGGGCGTCCTGGTGCCGGGGGCACCCGCCGACTACGCCGTGTGGCGTACCCCGGAACTCGTGGTCCAGGCGCCGGACGACCGTGTCGCGCGCTGGTCGACCGACCCGCGCTCCGGCACGCCCGGTCTGCCCGACCTGACCCCAGGCGTCGAACTCCCCGTCTGCTTGCGCACGGTCGTCTTCGGAAAGCCGGTCTTCGTAGGGCCGGACGAGTGATGTCCCGGCGCTGCGTACCGCCGATCGCGGTCCGTTGTCGCGTCGCGCGACCTGGGTATCCTCGGCACTGACCTGGCCGTTTTTGGAATCGCCCCAGGTCAAACGGCTATTGACAACACGCGGCCGTGGGCCGGTAGGTTCGGCCGGGTCCACCAAAGGACGTCCGACCGGAGAATCTCCACGCAAACGTCGAACGCCGCTGGGCCATGGGCGGTGTGCCGCACCGGCGCACCACCACTGGGAGCCAGGTCCAGCGCCCGCGCCGCGGATGCGAGGGAACGTTCCACCGGGCCGGCAGGTGTGACCCGGGTCGGGCCCGGACGCTCAGTAGACAACGGCTCTCGGTCGACCCGCAGCCAGCGGGCCCCAGGTCGGCCCGAAGGGCGCCGGGCCCCGACCCGCAGTACTCCCCTCAACCACCCGTGCCGTAGTGGCCGCGCGGGACGCGGCCACTATGGTGGTCCTCTGCGTACGAACGAAGGGGCAGTAGTGAACGACGGCGGTGGGGTCTCCGGTACCGGAGACCAGGGGAGGCAGTTCGGCCCGCTCGGCATGGCCTTGGTGATCATTCCGACCTACAACGAGGCGGAGAACATCCAGTCCATCGTCGGCCGTGTCCGGGTCTCCGTGCCCGAGGCGCACATCCTCGTCGCCGACGACAACAGCCCCGACGGAACCGGCAAGATCGCCGACGAGCTCGCGGCCGAGGACGACCACGTCCACGTGCTGCACCGCAAGGGCAAGGAAGGCCTCGGCGCGGCCTATCTCGCGGGCTTCCAGTGGGGCCTGGACAACGACTACGGCGTGGTCGTGGAGATGGACGCCGACGGCTCCCACCAGCCCGAGGAGCTGCCCCGGCTGCTCACCGCGCTCAAGGGCGCCGACCTCGTTCTCGGCTCGCGCTGGGTGCCGGGCGGACGGATCGTGAACTGGCCCAAGTACCGCCAGCTCATCTCGCGCGGCGGCAGTACGTACTCCCGGGTGATGCTCGACGTGCCGATCCGCGACGTCACGGGCGGCTACCGCGCTTTCCGCCGCGAGACCCTCGAAGGCATCGGCCTCAGCGAGGTCGCCTCGCAGGGCTACTGTTTCCAGGTCGACCTGGCCCGCCGGGCGATCAAGTCGGGCTATCACGTCGTCGAGGTGCCGATCACCTTCGTCGAGCGGGAGCTCGGCGACAGCAAGATGAGCCAGGACATCGTCGCCGAGGCGCTGTGGCGCGTCACGGCGTGGGGTGTGGGGGAGCGGGTCGGCCGCGTGGGACGTGCCCTCGGCCGCAAGGACGCCGGTGTGCCGGTCCGCAAGGACGCCGAGGGGTCACAGGAACCCCCGAGGGATCCCCAGGCCTCCTGACCACCGCTCCGGCGGTCGTTTGTTGATCATCTCCTTACGCCGCTCTGAGCCGGGCCCAGGCACACTGGAGCCATGACGACAGGCGCATCGCCCACCCGACCCTCCCGGCCCCGGCGCTCCCGCGTCCTGCGGTTCCTGCCGCTCGGCATCGCGGCATGGCTGGTCCTGGAGATCTGGCTGCTCACCGTGGTGGCGGGCGCCGCGGGCGGGCTCACGGTCTTCCTGCTGCTCGTGGCCGGTGTGGTGCTCGGCGGCATGGTCATCAAGCACGCGGGCCGCAGGGCCTTCCGCGAGCTGAGCGAGGCCGTGCAACAGCAGCAGAGCGGTCTGGCGCCGAACTCCTCCGAGCGGGGCGGCGGCAACGCCCTGACGATGCTGGGCGGCCTCCTGATCATCCTGCCGGGACTGATCTCCGACGCCCTGGGACTGCTTCTTCTGGTCCCTCCCGTCCAGAAGGCCGTCAGTCGTACGGCGGAGAAGACTTTCGAGCGCAAGGTCCGTGAGGCCGCCACGCAGGGCGGTCTCGGCGACGCGTTTCAGCAGGCCCGCATGCACCGCCCGGACGGCAAGGTCGTCCAGGGCGAGGTCATCAGGGACGACGAGCGGCAGGCCCGCGAGCCGCACCCGGACGACCCGCAGCTCCCGCCCCGCTGAGCGGCGCGCCGCCCGCTTCTTCGAGAAGCCGCCCGCGCGGGCGGCCCGGGAACAGCACGAAGGCCGGGGCCACTGCTGAGCAG
>NZ_JBHTSF010000184.1:0-16182 GCF_042795295.1 Streptomyces sp. NPDC056486 | reverse complement strand
GTACTAGATCGACGTACGAACGCGCTAGACGAACAGACTCACCACTGCCGCCACCGCGAACCCGGCGATGGAGAGCACCGACTCAAGGACGGTCCACGTCTTGAGGGTGTCCCGCTCCGAGATGCCGAAGTACTTCGCCACCATCCAGAAGCCGCCGTCGTTCACGTGCGAGGCGAAGATCGAGCCCGCCGAGATCGCCATGATGACCAGGGCGACGAACGCCTGCGAGTGGTCGCCCTCGGAGAGGAGCGGGGCCACGATGCCCGCCGTCGTCACGATCGCGACCGTCGCCGAGCCCTGGGCGACGCGGAGGACCAGGGAGAGCAGGTAGGCGAGGACGATGATGGGCAGGCCCACGTCCTGGAAGGTGTCCGAGAGGGCCGTGGCCACGCCGCTCGCCTTGAGGACCGCGCCGAAGATGCCGCCGGCGCCGACCACGAGCAGGATGTTGCCGACCGGCTTGAGGGACGAGGTCGAGACCGTCTCCAGGGACTTGCGCGACCAGCCGCGCCGGATGCCGAGCAGGTAGTACGCCATCAGCAGGGCGATCGTCAGGGCGACGAAGGGGCTGCCGAAGAACTCGATGACGCTGCGCAGGGTCGAGGGGTCGAAGGCGATGGAGGAGAAGGTCGCGAGGAGGATCAGGAACAGCGGCGTTCCGATGATCGCGAACACGATGCCGAGCGGCACCGGCTTCTCGCTCGGCTGCACGCCCGCGGCGCGCTGCTCGGCGACGACCGCCGCCTTCGCCTCGTCGGCAGCCTCGACCATGTCCTGCGGGACGGGCACGAAGATGCGCTTGCCGATCCACGCGGAGTAGACCCAGGCCGCGATGACGGCCGGGATGCCGCAGACGATGCCCATCAGGATGACCCAGCCGAGGTCCACCTTGAGCAGACCGGCCGCCGCCACCGGACCGGGGTGCGGGGGCAGGAACGCGTGGGTCATCGAGAGACCCGCGAGCAGGGGCAGGCAGTAGATCAGGATCGACTTGCCGCTGCGCTTGGCGGCGGCGTACACGATCGGCGCGAGGACGAAGATGCCGACGTCGAAGAAGACCGGGATACCGAAGATCAGGCCCGTCAGGCCCATCGCGAGGGGCGCCCGCTTCTCACCGAAGAGGCCGAGAAGGCGCGAGGCGAGCACTTCGGCTCCGCCCGACACCTCAAGGATCGCGCCGAGCATCGTGCCGAGGCCGATGATGATCGCCACATGGCCGAGGATGCCGCCCATGCCGGACTCGATGACGGAGACCACGTCGGACTTCTGGACCGTGCCGAAGAGTTCGGTGACGGAGAGACCGGCCGAGAGGCCGACGACTATGGAGACCGCGAGCAGTGCCACGAAGGGCTGCAGCCTGACCTTGATGATCAGGAAGAGCAGAAGCAGGATGCCGAGCGCGGCGACGGTCAGGAGACCTGCCGTGCCGTCGATCAGAGTGAGGATTCCGCCCGTGTGGGGTGGTGTCTCGGCGGGGGCGGCGGCCGCGAGCGCGGCGAAGGGGGAGGACGGGGACATCTTTGACCTCGTAAGTGCATGGGGCTTTCGGGGCAGGGGCAGGGGGGATCACGGCGCGGCGCCCCGAAGGGGGGAGTTGGGGCGCCACGCCGTGAAGACGTACGGCTTACGGGATGCTCAGAGTGGCGGGCGGATCAGCCCAGGACGCGGATCAGCCCAGGACGGCGAGCGCGTCGATCTCGATGAGCAGGCCGGCCGGGAGGCCGACGTAGACCGTGGTGCGGGCGGAGGCGGGGGCCTTGAGGCCCTGCTCCTCGAAGTACTCGTTGTAGATCTTGTTCATCTCGGCGAAGTGGTCCACGTCCGTGAGGTAGACGCGCATCATCATCACGTCGTCCCAGGTCGCGCCGCCCTCTTCGAGGATCGCCTTGACGTTGGCGAAGGTCTGGAGGGTCTGCTCGCGCAGGGTGGGGCCCGCGGGGGTGGGGGCCTTGCCCTCCTCGGCGGGCAGGAAGCCGACCTGACCGGCGACCTGAAGGATGTTGCCCTTCTTCACGCCGTGGGAGAACTTCGCGGGCGGGGTGGTGTGGGTGGCCGGGGTGAGGCCGGTCTTCTCGGTGGTCATGACGTGCTCAGGCTTCCTTGAGGGGTGACTTGCCGGAGTACTCCCGGCTGATGGCATCCGCCGTACGGCGCACCAGCGGGAGCAGCGTGAGGAGTTCGTCGGCGGTGACGACGACATTCGGCGCGGAGACCGACATGGCGGCGACGACCCGGCCGTCCGCACCGCGGATGGGGGCCCCGATGCAGTTGATGGACTCCTCGTGACCACCGAGGTCGGTGGCCCATCCCTGTTCGCGTACGGCGCTGAGTTCCTTGAGGAACGCGGCGGCGTTGGGCGTCGAACGGGACGTGTACGTGGGGTAGTCGAGCTTCTCCGCGATGGCGCGGCGCTCGGCCTCGGGAAAGTCGGAGAGCAGCAGCTTGGCGACGGCGGCGACCGTGATCGCCACCGGCTTCCCGATGCGCGAGTACATCCGCACCGGATAGCGGCTCTCGACCTTGTCGATGTAGAGGACTTCCTGCTCCTCGTAGACCGCGAGGTGGACCGTGTGGCCGCACTTCTCGTTGAGGGCGAGGAGGTGGGGATGCGCGATCTCGCGTACGTCGAGGTTCTCGACGGCTTCCTGGGCGAGCGCGAAGAGGCGGGCACCGAGGCGGTAGCGCTGGTCGGACTGGCGGTAGACCAGGCCGTGTTCGTGGAGTGTGCGAAGCAGCCGCAGGGCGGTGGACTTGTGCACGTCGAGGCGCTCGGCGACCTGGCCGAGGTCGGCGGGGCCCTCGGCGAGCAGCGGCAGGATGGACAGGGCGCGGTCTACGGTCTGACTCATGACGTGAGTACCTCCTGCGCGGCGTCGTCGTCGGCCGCCGTCCAGCCGGGGCCGAGGTGCAGTCTCCCCCAGGCGGACGCGTCGAGGGCCGCGAGGCGGTCGGCGTGGCCCCGGGAAGGGGGTGTGGCGAGGTCGCCGGGGACGGTGAGGGCCGCGGCGGCCATGAGGTGGCCGTGGCGCAGGCGCTGGTCCACGGGGAGCCTCCGCAGGGTCGCGGACAGGAACCCGGCGGCGAAGGCGTCACCGGCGCCGACGGCCGCGACGACGTCTACGCGGGGTGCGGGTTCCTCGTACCGCGTGCCCCCGCTGCCATAGGCGACGGCGCCGTCCGCGCCCCGCTTGACGACGAGGAGCTGCGGCTCGGGCAGGGCGGCGCGGATCGCGTCGGGGCCACCGGTGATGCCCCAGGCTTCGGCGGCCTCGTCCTCGCCGACGAAGACGAGGTCGGCGCCGCGCGCGAGGTCGAGGAGTGCTTCCTCGCCGCCGTCCGGCCACAGGCTCGGGCGGTAGTTGACGTCGAAGGAGACACCGTCCGCCCCCGTCGCTACATCCGTGAGCGCGCGCAGCAGGTCCAGGCAGTCCGCGGAGAGCGCGGCGGTGATGCCGGACAGGTGCAGGAGGCGCCCGGAGCGCAGTGCGGTCTGGTCGAGGTTGGCCGTGGACATCGCGGAGGCCGCGGATCCTGCGCGGTAGTAGAGGACCTCGTGGGCGTCGGTGTCGCGGTCGTCGGCGGTGCGGAAGTAGATGCCGGTGGGGCGGTGCGGGTCACGCCGCACGGCACTGGTGTCCACTCCGTAGCGGGCGATCGCCTCGACGAGGTGGTCGCCGAAGCCGTCGGCGCCGACGCGGCTGACCCAGCGGGTGCGGTGCCCGGCCGCGGCGAGCGCGCAGGCGACGTTCGACTCGGCGCCGCCGATTCCGCGATCGAAGGAGGGTACGTCGGCGAGGCGGCCCGCGCGGGAGGGCAGGAACGTGACCATGGACTCGCCGAGCGCGACGACGTCCACTGCTGCTCGGACGTCCACTGCTGCTTGCGCGGCCTCTGCGGTCACGATCTTCCTGCCCCTCAACCGACTGCCCGGATCCGTTGACCCGGCGTTGGCTCGGATGTTAGACAGCAGTAAGCGACATACGCAATGACCGTTGCGCATTATGCAACGCACCTTTTCGAGGAGGCGCCATGGCCGCCGACAGCGCAGCCGACCGCACCGACGGACGTCTGGCCCAGGAGCTCGACCGGCTCACGCGAGAGCGGGTCGACCACCGCTTCAAGGGTCTCCCGCCGGACGCGGAGGGGCTGACCGTCGGCGAGCTCGCGGCCCAGCGCCGGAACCTCTTCACGGACGGCTTCACCACCCCCGTCCTCGCCCTCTCCGCCGAGCGCCTCGAACACAACCTCGCGCTGATGGAGACGTACTCCGAACGGCACGGCCTCGCCTTCGCCCCGCACGGCAAGACGTCCATGGCGCCGCAGCTCTTCGCGCGTCAGCTGGAGCGCGGCGCGTGGGGCATCACCCTCGCCGTGCCGCACCAGGTGCGGGTCGCGCGGGCCTTCGGCGTGGAGCGGATCTTCCTCGCCAATGAGCTGGTGGACGCGGCGGCGCTGCGCTGGATCGCGTCCGAGCTGGACGCGGATCCGTCCTTCCGCTTCATTTGCTACGTCGACTCCGTACCCGGTGTCGCCCTGATGGACGCCGCTCTGCGCGCGGCGGGCGCGACGCGTCCCGTCGACGTCGTGGTGGAGCTCGGCGCGGGCGACGGGGCGCGCACCGGTGTGCGTACCGAGGACGAGTGCGTCGAGATCGCCAACGCGGTCGCGGCGGCGGACACGCTGCGGCTTGTGGGCCTCGCCGGGTACGAGGGCGAGGTGCCGGACGCGACGCCCGAGCGGGTCGAGGCGTGGCTGCGCCGGCTGACCTCGCTCCTTGTGGAGTTCGACAAGGCGAACCGGTTCGCGGATCTGGACGAGGTCGTCGTCAGCGCGGGCGGCAGCGCGTGGTTCGACGCCGTGGCCAATGTCTTCGCCGAGATTCCCGAACTGTCGCTTCCCGTACTGAAGTTGCTCCGCTCCGGGGCGTACGTATCGCACGACGACGGTCACTACCGTCACCTGACGCCGTTCAACCGGGTCCCGGACGAGGGCGCGCTGCACCCCGCCTTCCGTCTCTGGACGCAGGTGGTGTCCCGGCCCACGTCGGAGCAGGCGTTCACGAACGCGGGGAAGCGGGACGCTGCGTACGACATCGACCTGCCCGAGGCGCAGGTCGTCCACCGGGACGGCGTTGACCGGCCCGCGACGGGGGTCACGGTGACGGGGCTCTCCGACCAGCACGGGTGGGTCCGGACGACCCCGGAGGCGGATCTTGCCGTGGGTGACTGGGTGGGGCTTGGCCTCTCGCACCCCTGCACGTCGTTCGACAAGTGGCAGCTGATTCCCCTGGTCGAGGGCGACGGAACGGTCGTGGATTACATCCGGACGTACTTCTAGCGTCCCGGCGGGCGGGACTCTCCCGCCCACCCGCCCGAGCACCCCGCGATACAGGGTGGGCGAACAGACCAAAGACCGCCGCTTCGCGGCGGGTGTCTCCCGCCCACCCGCCCGAGCACCCCGCATCACACGGTGGGCGAACGGGCCCCGAGGGACAGTCGCCGACGGCGGGTCACCCCCACCGAGGCCACCCGCACCCGGCGACGAGAGCCGCACGGGTGGTGCGGGTGGGAGCCACAACCCGGCCGGAGGCCGGGTGCACCACAACGCAGCGCGCAGCCAAGCGACAGACATAGAGAGGCACCCCCATGGACCTGGTGATCCGGGACGCACGCGTCATAGACGGCACCGGAGGTGCCTCGTACCGAGCCGACGTCGGCGTACACGAGGGCAGGATCGCGACGATCCACCGGGAGGGGGAGGCAGGCGCGGGCCCCCGTCCCACAGGGGCCCGAACGGTAGAGGCCCACGGCCTAGCCCTCGCCCCCGGTTTCATCGACATGCACGCCCACAGCGACCTCGCCCTCCTCCGCGACCCGGACCACAGCGCGAAGGCCGCCCAGGGCGTGACCCTGGAGGTCATCGGCCAGGACGGGCTGAGCTACGCCCCCGTCGACGACCGCACCCTGGCCCAGGTCCGCCAGGCCATCACCGGCTGGAACGGCGACGGCAGCGACATCGACTTCGACTGGCGCACGGTCGGCGAGTACCTGGACCGCCTGGACAGGCAGGGCATCGCCGTCAACGCGGCCTACCTCATCCCCCAGGGCACCGTCCGGATGTACGCCGTGGGCTGGGACGACCGCCCGGCGACCCCCGCCGAGGTCGACCGCATGAAGCAGCTCGTCGCGGAGGGAATGGAGCAGGGCGCCGTCGGCATGTCCTCCGGGCTCACCTACACCCCCGGCATGTACGCCGCCGACGCCGAACTCACCGAGCTCTGCAAGGTGGTGGCCCAGTTCAACGGCTACTACTGTCCCCACCACCGCAGTTACGGCGCCGGCGCCCTCCAGGCGTACGAGGAGATGGTCGACCTCACGCGCACCGCGAACTGCCCCCTCCACCTCGCCCACGCCACCATGAACTTCGGCGTGAACAAGGGCAAGGCGCCCGACCTGCTCGCCCTCCTCGACTCCGCGCTCGCGAACGGCGCGGACATCACCCTCGACACGTACCCCTACACCCCCGGCAGCACGACCCTCGTCGCCATGCTGCCGAGCTGGGCGAGCGAAGGCGGGCCCGACTCGATCTTCGCCCGGCTCCAGGACGACGCGACCGCCGAGAAGATCCGCCACCACATGGAGGTCATCGGCGCCGACGGCTGTCACGGCGTACCGATCGAGTGGGACAGGATCGAGATCTCCGGGGTCTCGAACCCCGACCTCACCCCCTTCGTGGGCAAGACCGTCGCCGAGTCCGCAGCGCAGCGCGGCGAGGAGCCTTGGGTCACCGCCCGCCGAATCCTCATCGACGACAAGCTCGGCTCGACGATCCTCCAGCACGTCGGCCACGAGGACAACGTCCAGGCGATCATGCAGCACCCCGTGCACACGGGCGGCAGCGACGGCATCCTTCAGGGCCTCAAGCCGCACCCGCGCGCGTACGGCACGTTCCCGCAGTACCTCGGCCGCTACGTACGCGAACTCGGTGTCCTCACCCTCGAAGAGTGCGTCGCCCACCTCACCGGGCGCCCCGCCGCCCGCCTGCGCCTCGCCGACCGGGGCACCGTCCGCGAGGGCTACCGCGCCGACCTGGTCCTCTTCGATCCGGAGACGGTTGCGGCCGGTTCCACCTTCGACGCCCCCCGCACACTCCCGACCGGCATCCCGCACGTCCTGATCGACGGCAAGTTCGTGATGGAGGACGGGCGGCGCACAGACGTCCTCGCGGGACGCTCCGTGCGCCGTACTCCCTGAAGCGAGCGCGTTACCTAACGGACCCACTGGCCTCGGCCGGTCGCGGCAGCTTGCAGCCCTTCCGGCCGAGGTCGATCTTGCTGTCGTGCCCGACGCACGGCACGATCCCGTACGTCTCCTGCGCGTAGTTGATGCCCTTGCGGACCGTCACGTTGCCGTGCCGGTCGACCTCACAGGGGTTGTCGAGGGTGCAGCTCTCGCCCGCCTCGTTCCCCGTGTTGTTGACGGCGGTGACCTTGCCGGTCTTGTGGTCGATCACCGGTGATCCTGACGTGCCGCCGATGGTCAGGCACTCGGGGGTGTAGCGGACCGAGTCCTTCCAGGTCCACTCGCCTTCCTTGAGCCGGTACACGAACCCGTCGATCTTGCAGGTGTACGTCTTCTTCCAGTACCCGGAGACGACCGTGATGTCCCGCCCCTTGACCGGGTGGGCGGCGTCGATCTCCAGCGCCTTGATGCCGTACTTCTTCTTGATGTCGCCGTAGCTGGTGGTGAGTTGGTACAGCGAGATGTCGGTGTCGGTCATCGTCGCGTACGAGACCTTGCTCGCCTTGAGCGTGGCCTTCTCCGCGCCCGTGGCGTCGAGCAGCTTGAAGGTGCGGGTGGACGGCTGGTCGACGATGACCTCGCCCGCCGTCGGGAATCCGCTCTCCAGACAGTGGCCGTTGGAGAGGACGAGCGCGGGGTCGTCCGCCTTCGACTGAGGCATGCGTACGACGGAGCCGGAGCAGTTGCTGAGCGCGACGGTCCCTGCG
The DNA here is from genome assembly GCF_042795295.1 of Streptomyces sp. NPDC056486. Classification (NCBI taxonomy): domain Bacteria; kingdom Bacillati; phylum Actinomycetota; class Actinomycetes; order Kitasatosporales; family Streptomycetaceae; genus Streptomyces; species Streptomyces sp. NPDC056486. The sequence goes on along the minus strand of NZ_JBHTSF010000184.1, from coordinate 8,174 downwards.
AAGTCGACGCCTTTCGTCGCGGCCTCCCCTGCCGCTTGCGCCGACGGCGCGGAGCCGAACCCTACGAGGGTGAGAGCGAGTAACCCGCCCGCGAGAGCCTTCTTCATATGTGGAGCCCCCCTTGCAGCTGTCTGTAGCTGTGCCCTGTGTGATTGTCATGGGCATTCTTCGGCGGCCCCGCACACACGGACAAGGGGCAGGAACCCTTGCATTTCGCTGCCCGCTCGCTGCCTGCGCGAGAGCTGCCATTGATTGGCGTGGTTGTTGTGGGTGGGTGGCTGAGCGAGCCTCCATCCCGTGTGGGCGTGCTCGGGTCGGTGGGGGCTCGCTTTCGTCGGCTGATCCACGTACGGGCCCCGATTGAGCAATCCCTCTCCACGACACACAACCAAGGGCCAAGGGCCAAGGGCCCGTACCGCCCCTCCAGCCGCGACCCCCGCCAGGTGTGCCGAAAGGCGGCAGCAACAGGGGCGGGTGGGGCGCGGGTGGGACCTCATGGGGGCCATTGCAAGAAAGTCCCACTCCCTCCCCGCATAACCCCAGCTCACCGCCGAAGCCGGTGGGACTTTTCTGCAATAGACGCTCATCGACGCCGGAAGGCGGTCGGGGGGCGGCGAGCGGTGGCCTCGTTACCGCCCCCGCCCCCGCCGTTGCTGTTGCTGCGTCTTTGTCTGTTGGCCGCCGGGCTTCGGGGTGGCCGCTGTCACTGCCCTGGGGGTCGGCCCCGCCCCGTCGTGTAAATCCCGGTGTCCAACCCGTGGCCACGTCCGAAGATCAGGCGGCGAAAGCCAGCCCCCACCGGCCCGAGTGGACCCACACGGGATGGAGGCTCGCTCAGCCACCCGCCCACAGAAACCACGCTAATCAATATCCACGCAGTTACCACGTCGTCGCCGGCTCAGGTGAGGGCCGCTTTGAGGGCATTGAGCCAGTGCCGGGTGGTCTGCTGGGTGAGCATGCTGTGCGGGGCAGTGAACTCGAACATGTGCCAGGCGCCGGGGACGTCCTTGGTTTCGACAGGGACGTCGGCTTCGGTGAGGCGGCGGGCATAGGCGAGACCCTCATCGCGCAGGGGGTCCAGGCCGCAGGTGAGGACATAGGCCGGGGGAAGCCCGGCGAACGATGCGGCGCGGGCGGGTGCCGCGCAGGCGGGTGTGGGGCCGGTGCGGTCCGGGCCGAGGTAGGCGTCCCACATGTCGGCGATCCCCCGGTTGTTGACGAGGCGAGGGTCGGTGATCCGCTCCCGGGATGCGGTGGGGCGGTCGTCGGTGACGGGGACCACGAGGCTCTGGAAGGCGATTGCGGGCCCCTGCCGGTCGCGGGCCAGGAGCGTCACCGCAGCGGCGAGGCAGGCCCCGGCCGAAGCCCCGGCCACGGCGATCCGCCCGGGGGCAACGCCGAGTTCACCGGCGTGCTCCGCCAGCCAGCACAGGGCGGCGTAGCAGTCCTCGACCCCGGCGGGATAGGGGTGCTCGGGCGCCAGGCGGTAGTGGACGTTGACCACGACGGCGGGGAGGTGGGTGCTGATGTCGAGGGCCTGGGAGCCGGGGCCGCCCAGCTCGCCCAGGGCGAAGTAGCCGCCGTGGAGGTAGAGCACGGCGGGCAGCGGGGCGTCGTTGCCCGTGGTGGGCCGGATCACCTGGATGCCGATCAGGTTTCCGTCCGGGCCGTCGATGGTGGTGTGCGTGATGCGCAGCCGGTCGTCGGTCTTGTCCGTGAGCGGGGCCAACAGGGTGCGGAAGTCTTCGCGGGCGCGCGCGATGTCGGCGAAGGGGCTGGGCTGCTCCGGCATGGAGGCCAGGATCGCGGCCAGCTCCGGGTGGACGGGCCCCACGTCGGCCGGGTGATCCTCGGGAACGGGAACGGGAACGGTGTGGAAGGGCACCTGGATCTCCATCGTCTCATTGATACGGTCAGACCCTCCCGACGGTATGATCTCAATGAGACGGTGTCAAAGAGAGGATTGATGGTGGGAAAGCTGACGCTCTCGGCCTACGCGGTACTGGGCCTGCTGGCCCGGCACGGCCCGATGACCTCGTACGACCTCAAGGCCCGAGTGGAGGAGAGCATCGGGTTCTTCTGGCCCATCCCCCACGCCCAGCTCTACCGGGACCCGGCCAGGCTGACGGAGCTCGGGCTGTTGACCGAGGAGGCCGAAGAAGGCGGCCGGCGCCGCAAGCTGTTCCACCTCACCGCCGAAGGACACGAGGCACTCGACGACTGGATCACCGATCCCGACGTCCCCCCGGCGGAGACACGCGACCCCGCCCAGCTGAAGCTCTTCTTCGCCGACCTGCTCGCCCCGGCAGCCACCACCGGGCTCGCCGCCGCCCAGGCCGCCCGTCACCAGCATCTCCTCAGCACCTACCAGGAGCGGCTGGCCCAACTCGACCCCGAGGACCCCGCCAGTCGAGCACGCGCCCGACTACTCACTTTCGGCATGCGCCACGAAGAAGCCCACTTCGAGTTCTGGCAGGCCATCACAGCAGATCCGAACACGCCTCCCCAGGCGCACGAAGGGCACGGCGTTCAGACCGGCCGATGACCGGCCGCTGCCAGGTGAGGCGCACGTCCGAGTCGAGGGCGGCCGCAAGCAGCCGTCGTAGAGTCCAGCGGCTGTGCCACCCGACCATCACGCCTTCCTCGCCGTACAGGTCACTCATGCGATGAACAGCTCGGATACGCGGGATACGTCACGCACGGCAGCCCGAGCTCGAACCACGTCGTCTTGCCGATCCCGTACGGCCGTGGGTCCGCGCCCCACGCGTCGGCCAGCAGCTCCACCAGCGCCAACCCGCGCCCCGACTCGTCGTCCGGGCCCGCCTCCCTCGGGCGCGGCAGCACATCACTCGCGTCCGCCACCTCCACCCGCAGGACACCCCCGTCCAACACGCACCGCGCCCCGACCTCCCGCCCCACCGGAACCCGCCCGTGCCGTACCGCATTGGTCATCAGCTCGCTGAGCAGCAGTACCGCCGTCTCCGCAAGGTCGTCCGGGACTTTCCACGCCCGCGCCTGCTCGGCGAGCAGCGAGCGCGACCGGCCGACACTTCGCGGACAGCGCGGCAGCCGCCACTCGATTTCCCTCGGGAGGGGGGAAGTTGTGCGTTCCATGGCTCATACGCTGCCGGGCCGGGCATAGCCTTCTGGAGTATCGACACGGGTACAGTCCGTAGCCGTACCCGCCGTGCACCGGAGGAGCGGGCGCCATGACCGAGGTGAACTCCCAGCCGCCGATGGCCTGGCGCTACTGCGGCAATCAGGTAAAGCGATGGCGGGAACAGGCGGGAACCACCCGCGAAGAGCTGTGCAAAGAGACCGGCTATCACTACGAGTACGTGAAGTCGATGGAAAACGGCCGCCGCAAGCCGACGCTCCGTCTGCTCCAGATCGCTGACGAGATGTGCGATGCGCATGGGCTGTTGCTGTCGGCACAGGACTATCTGAAGCCGGAGCCGTTTCCGGCAAGGTCGCAGGAGTTCATGCAGATCGAGGCTGAGGCCATCTCCCTGCTCTGGTACGAACCGCTATTGATTCCGGGTCTGCTGCAGACAGAGGAGTACGCACGGACGCTGATCAGCGAGAGCTGCCCGCCGCTGGACGACGAGACCGTTGAGGAGCGCGTGGGAGCCCGACTGCGCAGACAGGAGGCGTTGCGGGCGCGACCGTCCGTGGTGTTCAACTTCGTTGTATACGAGGCTGCCCTGCGCACCATGGTTGGCGGCCGGGAGGCCACGAAGCGCCAGCTTCAACACATCTTGGAGGCAAGCCAGTTGCGCAACGTATCGGTCCAGGTACTACCGATGGGCAGGTGCAGCGGTCTCGCCCTCACCGGGTCAGTGGTGCTGCTGGAGACCCCCGAACACGAGCACTACGCCTATAGCGAGGTGCAGACAACGAGTGCCCTGTACGCCGACACCGCCAAGGTCAGTGAGCTCACACAACGCCATGGCATGATCCGCCTGCATGCCCTCAGTGTTGAGGAGTCAGCGGATTTCATCAGGAAGATGGCGGAGGAGCTATGAGCAAGCAACTTGCCTGGTTCAAGTCCAGCTACAGCGACAGCCAGGGCGGCAACTGCATCGAAGTCGCCCTGGAATGGCACAAGTCCAGCTACAGCGACGACCAGGGCGGTGCCTGCGTAGAGATAGCCACCTGCCCCCACACCATCCACATCCGCGACTCAAAGCTGGGCGACGCAAGTCCCACCTTCGCCGTCCAAGCCACCGCATGGGCCCAGTTCACGGCCGAGCTCCGGGACGCGGGATCCGAGCGCCTTTTCTGAGGAATGGGCGGTGGGTTCAACCCACCCGCCCTCCCAAGTGCCCCGCACGCCCCGAGGGTTGACTTTTCGTGACCGGCTTGCCACGCACCGTTGCGACGCTCTAGCTTTCGCATATCGCATAACGAACGACCCCGGCTGGTGCTACCAACACCAAACCGGGGCCTGACCTACAAGATCCTTACAGGAGATCTCTTGGCTACCGAAGAGCTTAGTCCCGCCCCCTCCACCCCCGCGCACCCCATGGCCAAGCCCGGCTACGGTAAACATTCCGTCCCCGGCCAAGCCCCTTACCGCAAGGGCGACTTCGATCATCTCCCCGTGCGCGAGGCGTATCTCGCCGCGTACATCGATCGGCTGCCCGAAGGTACGGCGATCGACATCAAGACCCTGGCCAGGGAGCAGCCCCTCTACGGTCAGCAGGCCGTGCAGACGGCGCTCAACTCCCTCACCGCCGCCGGTCATTACCGCCGCGTGCGCGTGCCGCTCGGGGACGCGCTGACCCAGTGGGTGTTCCGTACGTACTTCAGCCGCACGGCGCGCGACGCCGACTGGTGGACGCGGTTCCTCAGCGGCGACGTACCGGCGGCAGAGCCGACCGCGCGGGAGGCGCGCTCGGAGGCGTACGACACGCTCGCCCGGCTGGGGGCGGCCGACCACCGGTTGTCGCTCTCGGCGGCCGAGTGCGCCGCCCTCGAAGAGCTGGCCTCGCAGTGGCTGACGCGTGGGAGCACCCCGGAGCGGATGCTGCGCACCCTCGCCGCAGGGCTGCCGGAACAGGTTCACGCCCCCGGCGCGTTCGTCCGCCGCAGGCTGCGTGACAAGCTGCCGCCGCTGGTCGCAGCGCGGCGGCAGACCCTTGTGGAGTGCACGGGCTGCGGCGTTCCCGGCCTCCCCGAAAGGCTGCCCGACGGGCTCTGCAAGGGCTGCCGGGGGCAAGCGCAAGGCGGCGGGACCGGACAACCGAAGTCCGGCCCCGCTGCCACGCTGCTGCCACCCCAGGAGGTACGCCGGAAGGTGGCAGCGCTCAAAGCCCTTACGGCTTAGGGAGTGCGCAGCCCGCGCGGGTCAGGTCGATCTTGTTGCCGGGGGCCACGCACGGGACGATGCCGTACGTCTGCTGGGCGTAGTTGATGCCCTCGCGGACCGTCACCTTGCCGTTCTCGTCGACCTCGCACGGGTTGTTGTCCGTGCACCGCTCGCCGCTCTCGTTGCCGGTGTTGTTGACGGCGACGACCTTGCCGGTCGCGTCATCGACCACCGGAGAGCCCGAGGTGCCGCCGATCGTCTGGCAGGCGGAGGTGTAGCGGACCGAGTCCTTCCAGGTCCAGCTCCCCTCCTTGAGGCGGTACGCGAAGCCGTCGACGCTGCACTTGTACATCTTCTTCCAGTAGCCGGAGACGACGGTGATCGCCTTCCCCTTCTCCGGGTGCGCCGCGTTCAGCTCAAGTGCCTTGATGCCGAACTTGGTCTCGATCTGGCTGTAGGTGCTGGTGAGTTGGTAGAGCGAGACGTCCGTGTCCGTCATCGTCCCGTAGGCGATCTTGCTCGCCTTGACCGTTCCGGCGTTGCCGCCGCTGGAGTTGAGGAGCGTGAAGCTCCGCGACGACGGCTTGTCGACGAGGACCTCACCGGGGCCCGGGAAGCCGCTCTCCAGGCAGTGGCCGTTGGACATCACGAGTGCCGGGTCGCCGGGCTGCGAGTTCGGTACGCGGACGACTGAGCCGGAACAGTTGCTCAGCGCCACCGTCCCCGCGAAGTTGACCGCCTTGGCCTTCACGGGGGCCTTCGCGGGCTTCTGCTTGGTCTGCTGCGTCTGCTGCTGCGTCTGCTCGGCGGGCGTCTGCGCGCCATCGCTGACAGCCGTCGCGGGTGCCGCCGTCGCGCCGATGAGCGCCACGGCGAAGATCGCGCCGACGAGAGGCTTCTTCATGTGGGGGTCCCCTCAGGTGACTATGTGACCGAAGGTGGTTCGGTTTTGTCATGCGCATTGTTGGGGTTGCCGCGTGCGAGGACAAGACCGCATACGGACACAACTGACCGCTGACAGGACAGTCCCGAACGCCACGTCGGATGCCACGTCGGACCCCACGCCGGACCCCACGTCGGACGCCGCCCCTTCCCCTACGTGGCGGAAAACACGAGGCGGGTCTCGTTACGCGGCCGTAAGCTCGCGGACATGCAGGTCATCCAGTCGACGAAGCTCGCCAACGTCTGTTACGAGATCCGGGGCCCGGTGCTCGAGGAGGCGATGCGGCTGGAAGCGGCGGGCCACCGCATCCTCAAGCTCAACACCGGCAATCCCGCGGCCTTCGGGTTCGAGTGCCCGCCCGAGATCCTTGAGGACATCCTCCGCAACGTCGGCGACGCGCACGGCTACGGAGACGCGAAGGGGCTGCTCGCCGCCCGTCGCGCGGTGGTCATGCACAACCAGACCCTGGGCATCGAGACCGACGTCGAGCACGTCTTCATCGGCAACGGCGTCTCCGAGCTCATCGTCATGGCGATGCAGGGGCTGCTCGACGACGGCGACGAGGTCCTCGTACCGGCGCCCGACTATCCGCTGTGGACGGCCGCGGTCTCGCTCTCCGGCGGCACGGCCGTGCACTACCGCTGCGACGAGCAGGCGGACTGGATGCCGGACCTCGCCGACATCGAGCGCAAGGTGACCGACCGCACCAAGGCGCTCGTGATCATCAACCCGAACAACCCGACGGGCGCCGTGTACAGCGAGGACATGCTGCGCGGCCTGACCGACATCGCCCGTCGCCACAATCTCCTGGTCTGCTCGGACGAGATCTACGACAAGATCCTCTACGACGACGCGGTCCACATCCCCACCGCCTCCATCGCCCCCGACCTCCTCACCCTCACCTTCAACGGCATGTCGAAGGCGTACCGGGTGGCCGGTTACCGCGTCGGCTGGGTGGCCATCTCGGGGCCGAAGGCGCACGCGTCCTCGTACATCGAGGGTCTGACGATCCTCGCCAACATGCGCCTGTGCGCGAACATGCCGGGCCAGCACGGCGTGGTCGCCGCGCTCAGCGGGCGGCAGACCATCAACGACCTCGTGCTGCCGGGCGGCCGGCTCGTGGAGCAGCGCGACACCGCGTACGACCTGCTCACCCAGATCCCCGGCGTGAGCTGTGTGAAGCCCAAGGGGTCGCTCTACCTCTTCCCGCGGCTCGACCCGAAGGTCTTCAAGATCAAGGACGACCGCCAGATGGTGCTCGACCTGCTCCGCGCCGAGAAGATCATGGTCGTCCACGGCACCGGCTTCAACTGGCCCGAACCGGATCACTTCCGGGTGGTCACCCTGCCCACCGCGACGGACCTGACCGAGGCCGTCACCCGGATCGGCAACTTCCTGGACGGCTACAGCCAGCCCTAGCCCTTCCCCGGACAGCGACCCGGCTCAACTTTAGACAGAATCTAATGTAGGATGGCTTTCAAGCTACCCGCCAGGAGGCCATTCCATGTACGAGCCGATCCGCACCAAGTCGGTCCATGCCATGGCCGACCCGGGCGACTTCCCGCACCGCTCCCGCGAGGAGGAGCTGGACATCCAGCTCGCCGCGCATCTGGCGGCGCTCCTCGCCGTCACGGACGAGCTGCGCGCCCTCGCGCCCGCCACCGACCTCGATGACGCCGCCGAGCAGCTGTCGTCCGAGGTGGCCCGGTTGCGTGGAGGGCTCCCGCCCGTCCGCTCGGCCGTGGTGACCGCGATCCACGAACCGCACCTCACCGCCCTGCACCAGCGCGCCCACGCCCTCGCGGGCCGCGCCCTGGTGGTGGCCGCGTCCCGCGCCGACACCGCGGCGGCGATCCTCGCCGCCCGGCGCATGGACGCCCACGCAGGCGCCGCCCACCTCGTCGGCGCCCACTGACGGCC
>NZ_JBHTSF010000183.1:0-16195 GCF_042795295.1 Streptomyces sp. NPDC056486 | reverse complement strand
GCCTTCCATCCACTGATACAGGAGAGACGCTCATGCAGAGTGACGAGGTGACTGTCGGCCTGGTCGTGCGCGATACGGACGCGAAGCTTGTCGGGCGAGTGAGCTTGGTCCTTGGTGAGGAGGTCATCCTCAAGCGGCCTGGGCAGCAGTGGGGAGCGACGGCGGAAGTGCTGGAGCTCGCGACGGAGGAACAGAAGCGAGCCCTAGACGGGGAGAGCTCGCCGGACGGCGAGGACTGAATACGCAAGTATCCCGTGCAGTTCCCCAGACCCCGGAGCTGCACGGGTTTTTTCATGCCTTAGGCCTACATAGCCAGCCTGCTGGGCTGTGGCCAGAGGGGGAGTGTGCTGACTCTCCTAGCAACTCATTCGGATAAGTGGTTGACCTTGCATCGATAGCTGTCCCATTCTGGTGACTCATTCGGATGAGTGGTCAGCCGGTGAACCTTGCTGGCGGCTGCTCGTCATGTTGCGAACTGAGAGGCAGTCAGATGATGGGAATCCGTAAGGGTCTGAGTGTGCTGGTCGTCGCTGGCGCGGCGGTGCTGGGGCTGGGAACCGTGGGGGCAACGGCGGCGTCTGCGATGCCCCTCCCGGGGTCGCACGGGTCCAGCGGTGCGGCCGTGGCTCCGCACAGGGTTGCCGACAACGGTGGTGCGGATGGGCGCCTGACGCGGGGTGAGCACGTGCGTGCCACGGTCAACGGGCTGCGGATGCGTACGGGTCCGGGGACCGGCTACGGGGTCCTGGGCCAGCTCTACACGGGCGATCGGATGAAGCTGATCGGGCACCGCCAGGACAGAGGGGGGCAGTCCTGGTATCGGGTGAGCCTGAGCGGCGGCTCGTCGGGTGGCCTGCCCGGTGGATACGTCGGCTGGGTGGTGGGTTCGTACCTGTACTGACGGCCTATGGCTGGCGGGTGAGTCTCTAGGGATGCGGCCCCTTCTCTGCGTTGGCGGGGAGGGGGCCGTTCTCGTGGCTGGCTCGATGTGGCCTCACGGCGGCGCGGCTCTGGCCTCGATCATTAGGTGTTCAACTCTCGGCTACCTAACGGGTGTTGGGCTCGTCCGGCCTGGTGGGGCGTGTGGTGAGCGTGTGGCATACGGCCTGGGGGGCAATTAGCCGCATGAACCCTAGGAATATTTGTGTGATTGGCATCCACAAACGTCACGGCCTGTAGCAGACTGAGCGTTACCGGGGGTCCACAGGCCTAAGTGGCGCGAACTTGGGCCGTCAGCAACGTAGTTCGTTGCGATCGCAATGGCGGCATATGCCGTAGTGAGGAGTGAGGCACGCAATGGTGAGCCAACGGGGAGGCGACTACAACGGCGGGCCGGACGATGCGGTGTGGGTGGCGGACGTGGACTACGTCTCGGCCTGGTGTGCTGCGGATGAGGCTGCGACCGAAGTGAACGAGGCTGCTGAGGCGTTGGGCATGGGTCACCTGGTGCGGGCGGTCCCGCACACAGGCACTCACGGTGAGTCAGTGGTGTGGATAAGACCTGAAGGTGTCCGGGTGATCGCGCGGGTGCTTGGTGAGTTAGCGGAAGAACGTCGGGCCGGTTGAAGGCCTGGAACCGATCAACGAACCAGAGGGGCGGCGGCATGGCGCAGGAGTGGCGTAACCGCAAGGACAAGCGGGTGACGGTGCGGGGGAACCTCATCCGCTGTGAGGGGTGCCGACGCTCGATCCGGATCACCGGTGCGGGGCCTGCCATGTTCGCTGCGCGGGAGCATGCGCGGGACTGTAATCGGGGTTGATGTATCCGTAGCTGTTGAGACGTGATCCATTCAGAATGGAAAGTGATGTAAAGATTTTCTCACCCCTGCATGGTGTTCTCGTCGCAGCTTCGGGGAATTTTCCGATTGGATTCGGCGGCATCGAACCGCGTTGGTTCGTCACCGATGACGCCACCGAATCCACTCTCCCGTGGTGCCCGTGCTCTCCCGCGTCGGGGCGCCGAACGGTGAGGCGGGGCCGGTCGCGCAAGGGGAGCTTGGCGCGGCCGGTACTGCCTACGGGCGGTGCCCGGTGATAGGTCAGTAAAGCGGATTCGGTATGCGCATTTCTTCTACGTCCGTAATCCCTAGGTCGCTGGACTTGCGGTTACTGGGAAATCAAAGCTTGTTCGGGGAGGTTGGCCTGCGCCGCCGAATGCCAGCCCCCTTGGGCATGCGGTCGACGTCTGGCCGGACCTGGCTCGCTGCACCACATCCCGGTCTCAGCCACGCTGCCCATGCTTTTGGGTTGAGGGGAGGGGGCCTGCCAAAAGGGCCCCTGGGCCCGTGGCCGGCCACCGCTCCCACCGAACTTGATCAAGGAGCGCAGAACACCCCGGCGCGGTCGGCGCGGTGGGAACGGCCCTTCATGCGACGACAGTTGGCCCGGGATGGTGCGGCAGCGCAGGCCTGGCGGTGGCCGCTGATTCCCGGTGATGGCCTGGGCAGACGACAGGGCCCCCGTAGTGGATCTGCGGGGGCTTTGTTGCTGCTCGGGGTGCGGTGTGGTGTTCGGGCGGTCCGGCCGTCCGGACGGGACCGGCCGAAGGCCGCACGCCCGGCCGGTGCGGGCGGTGCTGCCCGGCGCGCCGTAGGCGCGCCCTTGAGCAAGTAAAGCGAAGTTACTCCGATGCGGGGCGGCTGCGCGGGGCCCGCTTGGCGGCTGCCTTCGAGGGCGTCACGGGGAACGACAGACGGCACGTCGCGGCGGGGGCCCGCAGCTCCTCGCACAACAGCAGACGGCCGTCGTTGGCGTCGCTGGTGATGCGGTAGGTGATCAGGAGCGGGCTCGCGTCGGGGACGAGTTGCAGGGTGCTCCGCTCGTCCGGGAAGGGAGTGCGGGCGGTTACCTCCTCGGTGAAAGCGAGGGTGTGTCCGGCGTCGGAGAGCTGGCGGTAGAGGTCGGTGACCGGGACGGCGGGGGCCTCGGCGAGTGAGGGGGTGTCGGCGGCGGTGGCCATCGGGATGATCATCCGGTGCGCCATCCTGGCTCCGCTGTCGGGATCATGCAGGAGCCGGTCCACGCTGATGGCGTCCTGATCCGGCTGGTCAAGAAGGGCTGCGGGCATGCCGTCCAGGGTGATGCGGGAAACGGCGGGCGGCTCCACCTCGGCCATGTCCGGCATCTGCCAAGCCTTGCCCGCACGCTGGATGGAGCGATCAACCCGCAGGCTCCGGGCGGCGCTGTCCCGCTCGCGGACGATCACGCCCTTGCCCTGGCGGGAGTAGACCAGGCCCATGCCGCGCAGTTCCGCGACGGCTTGGCGGACGGTCGCCTTGCCGACGCCGAACATCTCCACCAACTCGTTCTCGGACGGCAGGAGCTGCCCCGGCTCGTAGCGGCCTTCTTTGATCTCGTTGGCCAGGTCGCGCGCGACGGCCATGTACATCGGTTCCGGTCGCTGGACGTGCTTTCGGGCTGTCATGAGAGCTCGCTCCCTGTAGGTCAGGTGGACGGCCGGACGGTTCGGGCTGGGCTCGCTGTCAGTGCCGCGTGCTAGTGGGCAACTTCTCCGCTCATGAGCATAAGTGGTTGACGCATGACTGGCACCCACTCACCATGAATCATCCACTCATTCGAATGAGTGGATGACCGAATGTGTCGAGTGGAGAGGGCAGATCATGCAGACCATGCCAATAGATACGGCGCGACTGGGGCCGATGCGGTGCTCGATCCCACCGGAGCCGCGCCTGAATCCGGAGGGCGAGCAACGCAAGGACCGGGAGGGCAACCTCCAGTGGGTCACCAGTGTTTCGGTGGTGCCCGCGCAGGGGCGCAGGGTGGAGGCCATCGATGTGGTGGTCTCCGGCATCCAGCCGCAGGGCATCACGGCCGGTGCGGAAGTCAAGATCACCAACCTGGTCGCGAACGCGTGGTCGGTGGACGGCCGGAGCGGCACGTCCTACCGGGCGGATGCGATCACGGCAGTGACCGGTGCGGCTGCTCCTGGTGGCGGTCCTGGGCCGTCGTCGGGAGCGCGGGGGAAGCCGTCGGGGGGCGAGTCCTCGTGATGGATTTCTGGCGACTCTCGGCGGCGCAGGCGGACGGTGCGGCCTGCGTGGTGTGCGGCGCAGACTTCCTTCGCTCGCCCGTGGATCACGTGGCGGTGGGTAGGGCACCCGATGCGGAAGAGGCCAAGGTCTTCGCCTGCAAGCGCCCGTGTGCCGGGGTGATCGCCGAAGAAGCGGAGCGGATGGCCCGCGAGATGCGCGAGCTGGCCGGACCCTGCGACGACGGCGAGGCATCCGACCACACGGGACCCGAAAGCGATCAGACGGTGCTCGGGTACCTGATGCGCGATCTCAAGGTGCTGGCCGGTGCTGAGACGCTGCTCGGCGTCGCCGACGACACAGCGGTGAGCAAGTACCTCCTTGGTATGGCGGCCGTGCACGCTGAGGCGGCCATGATGCGGGCCCGCTGGCTGCTGGCCTGGATGGAGGGCAGGCGCTGATGCCGGGCTCTCTGATCGTCTGGATTCTTAGCTCCCTGATCGTCATCGGTGCGCTCACCCAACGGTGGTGGGAACCTCGGCTGCTGGCCCATGGCGTTGACGTCAACGGCTGGCCGCTGCGCTGGTGGCTGACCGGCTATCCCCGCGTCGTGCTGCGCATCTGGTGGACGTGGCGGCGGCTGTGCCTGCTCAACAACATGTCCGTGAGCAACCGCTCGAACCAGCGGATCATCGGGCGCGACACCGTGGTGCAGGGGCAGGCGCTGCGGCCCAAGCCTCCCCGGCTGGGCTGGCCTTCGCCGACACGCAACGGGCTGCTGGTCCGTGTGGCGATGCACCCCGGGCAGACCCCTGGGCCCTACCTGGCGGCGGCACGGGCCATGGAACACGCCTGGCAGGTGCACGGGGTGCGGGTCACCTCGCCCCGTCGCGGTCAGGTCCTGGTGCGCGTGACCGCGCTGGACCCGCTGACCGGGGATCGCCCTTCCCGGCGCGGGGTCGCTGCGGCGCTGCTGTCGGCGGAAGTGGGCCGCGTGGAGGACGGCGAGGCCTGGCTGATCGACCTGCGGCGGGTGCCGCACTGGCTGGTGACCGGGGCGACGCAGAGCGGTAAGTCCTCGTTCCTGGCGGCGTTGATCAAAGGGCTCTCCCCGCAACGGGTCGCCCTGGTCGGCATCGACTGCAAGGGCGGTATGGAACTGGGGCCCTTCGGCGGGCGCTTCGAGGCGCTGGCCATCGACCGGGCGCAGGCGATCGTCCTGTTGGAACGGATGGTCGCGGAGATCCAGGACCGGATGCGGCTGTGCCGGACGGAGGGCGTGCGCTCCATCTGGCCGCTGCCCGTAGCGATCCGGCCGGTGCCGGTCGTCGTGATCGTCGATGAGCTGGCCGAGCTGTATCTGAACGACGGCTCCCGCAAGGGCCGCGAGGAGTCCGAGCAGTGCGGCACGCTGCTGTTGCGTCTGGCCCAACTGGGGGCCGCGCTCGGCGTGCACCTGGTGCTTGCCGGGCAACGGGTCGGCTCCGATCTGGGGCCTCGGGTCACCTCGCTGCGGGCCCAACTGGGCGGCCGGATCGCGCACCGCGCGCACGATGAAGCCTCGGCCGAGATGACGTTGGGTGACCTCAACGCCGATGCCGTGATCGTCGCGCAGACGATCTCCGAAGAGGAACAGGGCGTCGCCGTGGTCGCCACCGGGGGCCGCTGGACGCGCGCCCGGTCTCATCAGATCGCCCCACAAGAGGTGGACGAGGTCGCCCGCATGAGAGGTCCGGTCCATCCGTTCCTGTCGCGGCCCGATGCACTCCAGAAAGGAGAGGAAGAGGCATGAGCCAGTCGACCATTTATGTCATCGACGCATTCCTGTTCCTGTTCGCGATCATGATCGCCAGGTCCCGCGAAGTCCGCTGGTATCAGGTCTTCCTCATCTGCATGGCGGGATTCCTGCTGGCAACGACTCCCATGGGATATCCCGTCTGGTGGACTATCCGGTTCATCGGAGACGCATTCTTCAGCTGACCGAAATCTCTGGCAGATAGCCGCGAACGATAGGCGCAACCGAACTTCATCACTCACACATCACGCATATTTCTAGAGCCAAGAATAGCCACAGTTGAGATTCGATAAGACGAGACAAGTAGAGCCGAATTCAGGAGTCGCCATGACCGCCAACCCCGTCCCGCGTGAAAGGGGGCCTCCCTGTGTATCCGGTAACCTCTAAGGCGCGACGCTCGGCCCTGAAAGAGGCTGAGCGTCAGCGCCTTCTTTCGTCCACAGAGCAAGACTTCATCCGGCTCGTACAAGAGCCGGGATTCGCCCGCTGGCTCGACCAGATCGAATCCATCGGCGGCTGCGCACACCCCATCTACCTTTCCGGCCACACAACGGTCCTCGATGCCAATACCGGCGCCGTGCTGCGCCATTACGACACGACCGGTGAGCCGGGCGGCCGGATGCCGGTGCGCTGCCGCAACCGCCGTGAGACCCGCTGCCAGCCGTGCTCTTACCTGCATGCGGGCGACACGTTCCACCTGGTCCGCTCCGGTCTGCTCGGCGGGAAGGGCACCCCCAAGCGGGTCCAGTTCCATCCCCGGCTCTTCGTCACCCTGACCGCGCCCTCGTTCGGGCCGGTGCACCGTGTGGGCGGTAGCTCAGGTGCGTATTGCCGTGCTCGGCGCGATGGCAGCACCTGCGCGCACGGACGGCCGATGGGCTGCGGACAGCAGCATGCAGACACCGATTCAGCGCTGGGACAGCCGCTGTGCCGGGACTGCTATGACTACGTCGGACACGTGCTCTGGCACGCCTCCGCCGGCACCCTATGGAACCGCTTTTGCCACATGATCCGGCGACATTTAGCTACTGCTGCGGGCATCACGCAGACAGCCTTTACAAAGCACCTGACGCTTTCGTTCGCGAAGGTCGCCGAATACCAGAAACGTGGGGCCGTCCACTTCCATGCGGTTATCCGCCTGGACGGACCAGATGGGCCCGACTTCCCACCTCCGGCCTGGGCGACGGCTCAACTCCTGGAACAAGCGGTGCGGTCGGCGGCGGATTCCGTGGAAGTCCGCACTCCCTACTCGCCAGCCACGGGGGAGCGGGTCATTCGCTGGGGTCGGCAACTGGACGTCCATCCGATCCGAAGCGGCGCGTTCACAGAATCTGCGGTGACGGATAGCGCTGTTGCGGCCTACGTCGCCAAGTACGTCTCCAAGTCAGTCGGAGACTCGGGCGGCATCGACTACCGCATAACCGATGCCGAAAGCATCCGGCTCGCCCCGGTCAACGCGCACATACGCGCCCTCATGGGCGTCTGCTGGCGCCTGGGCGGCCTGCCCGAACTGGAGAGCCTCAACATGCGTTCCTGGACGCACACGCTCGGCTATAGGGGACACGTCCTCACCAAGTCCCGCTGCTACTCCACCACTTACGGCGCGCTGCGCACCGTACGGGCAGAACACCAGGGCGGCGGGGATGCCGTGCCGGAGGGTGCAGTCACGGACTCGGCGTGGCGCTACGTCGGGTCCGGTCACACCCTCGCTGAGGCTGAGGTAGCGGCGGGCATCGCTGAAGACGTCGCACAGTCCAGGCGGCTAGATGCAGAGGCATGGGAAGACGGGGAGGTGCGGCCGTGAGGGGCGGTAGCAACCTGCTCATGACCCCGGAAGAGGTGGCCTCCGAGCTGGGGGTGACCAAACGAGTCCTCATGGACTCGTACCGACGTTGGGGCATCCCGTACCTGAAGGTCGGCAAGCACGTCCGGTTCCGAACTCGCGATCTACACCACTGGGTTGACGCTCGAATGCAGGGTGGCTAGGTTCGCGAGGCGTCACTAACCCATCAACATGCGGAGGGTAAATAAGCGTGGCGACCATCAAGAAGGAAGACTGCACTTGCCCACGGCGCAAGAAACCGACGTGCCCACACAAGCCGTACCGAGTGACCTACCGGGAGCCGGGTGGCAGATCCGGCAAGCCCCGTCAGGTCAGCTTCAAGAAGTTAGAAGACGCTGAAGCTTTCGCGGTGAAGGTCGAGCGCGACAAAGACTTGGGGACGTACATCAATCCCAAGGCTGGTCAGCGGACGTTCGCGAGTGTCTGGGAAGAGTGGGTCAGTGCTGGGACTTTGGAAGAGTCCTCGAAGGCCAACTACGCGAGCGTGTACAAGAACCACTACCACCGGTTCTTCGGTAGCCGGGCCGTCGCCAGCATCAATCCCGAAATGATCAACGCATGGGAGGCGGACCAGAAAGAGAGGGGCTACGTGCCGAACGGGATTTCCGTTCGGGGCAACATCCTCTCGTCTGTCTTCAACTATGCGGTGGATGCCGAGATCATCGGCCGGAACCCGTGCAAGAAAGCGAACCCTCGAAGGAAGCGAGGGAGCACGATGGCCGTCCCTGTAGCGGACGATGACATCCCATCCATGTCTGAGGTGATGGGTATCGTCGCGGAGGCTCCGAAGCTGATCAGGGCAGGATTCTGGGCCATGGCAGGAACGGGAACCAGGGCTGGCGAGAGCCTGGCAATCGCCGATGAGTCGATGGACTGGGAGGCGGGGGTTCTCGCCGTTGACCATCAGGTGTCGGCATTCGGATGCCAGGAGATCTCCGGCTACCGGCGAGGAGTCAAGCGAGGCACCAAGCACCGGACCTTCGACGAAACGCGAAAGACCCCCGTGCCCGAATCCATCGTGCAGGTCTTTAACGATCATGTCGACGCGTTTGGAACGTGGGGGGATCGAGACTGGTTCTTTGAGTCACCGCGTCGCAGTGATCGCCACCCGTCCTACGACTGGTTCCTGACCCAGTTCAAGGCGGCAGGCAAGGCGGCAGGCACTCCGCAGTACACGCCGAAGAGCTTCCGGCACTTCTTCGTCTCGGAAGCAATCCATGCTGGCATCCCGCTGTTCGAGATCGCGGCGTGGGTGGGGCACCGCAGCACCAGAACCACCGAGCTGGTGTACGGGCACCTCGTTCGCAGGGCGATGGATCGAGGCGCCCGGGCCATGAATAGGCGACTGGGGCTGAACCTGTCCCCCTTCAAAGGGCTCATCATCCCGCCCCAACTAACCCCCTCAGAGGGGGGCTTCGAGGACTGGGACGACGTCATCTAGTCGAGTCGCTGTGATCAGGTGTCGACCGGGTGCAGATTTCGGGCCTGATCCGACCGCTCGGTCAAGGGCGCCCAGACTCGACCGAAGTGTTCAGGATATTCACATTCCGAAACAGTGCAGAAGGGCACCCGTGCGAGACCGCCGCGACCTGGCCTGGTTGGGCCTTTCCGCAGTTGAAGGCGCCACCTAGGACGTAGGTCTGGGGGCCGCCCACCTTCTCCATGGAGCCCCAGAAATCAGGAGTGGTTCCCTGATAGGCAACGTCCCGAAGCTGCCCATCAAGACGACCGTTCCGGATCGCGTATGCCCTCTGCTCGGTAAATTGGAAGTTGTACCTCTGCATGTCGATCGACCAGGACCGGTCGCCCACCACATAGATGCCGCGGTCGACGCCCCCGATCAGGTCCTCCGTCGAGAGACCGCCGGGGTCCGGCTGCAGCGACACGTTCGCCATGCGCTGCACCGGCACATGGCCGGGGGAGTCCGCGTACGCGCAGCCGTTGGAGCGCTCGAAGCCGGTGAGTTTCGCGATGCGACGGTCCAGCTGGTAGCCGACCAGGGTGCCGTCCTTCACCAGGTCCCAGGACTGAGCGGCCACGCCTTCGTCGTCGTACCCGATGGTCGCGAGTCCGTGCTCGGCCGTCCTGTCGCCCGTCACATTCATGATCGACGAGCCGTACGCGAGCTTGCCGATCTGGTCGAAGGTGGCGAACGACGTCCCCGCGTACGCCGCTTCGTAGCCGAGGGCGCGGTCGAGCTCGGTGGCGTGGCCGATGGACTCGTGGATGGTCAGCCAGAGGTTCGAGGGGTCGACGACCAGGTCGTACGAGCCCGCCTGCACGCTCGGCGCCCGCATCTTCTCGGCGAGGTGCTCGGGGATGCGGTCCAGCTCGGCGTCCCAGTCCCAGCCGGTGCCGGTGAGGTACTCCCAGCCGCGCCCGGCAGGCGGCGCGATGGTCCGCATCGACTCGAACTCGCCGCTCGTCCCGTCGACCGCGACCGCGGTGAGCTGCGGGTGCAGCCTGACCCGCTGCTGCGTGGTCACCGTCCCCGCCGTGTCCGCGTAGAACTTGTTCTCGTGCACGGTGAGCAGTGAGGCGTCGACGTGCGAGACACCGTCGGCGGTCAGGAGGCGGGAGCTCCACTCGGCGAGCAGCCCGCTCTTCTCCTCGTCCGGCACGGAGAAGGGGTCGATCTCGTACGACGAGACCCAGGTCTTCTCCGAGTGCACCGGCTCGTCGGCGAGCTCGACCCGCTCGTCCGACCCCGCCGACTTGATGACCTTCGCCGAGAGCTTCGCCATCGCCACGGCCTGGGACGCGATCTTCGCCGCCGCGTCCATCGTCAGATCGACGCCCGAGGCGAACCCCCAGGTACCGCCATGCACGACACGGACCGCGTAGCCCAGGTCCGTGGTGTCCGACGTCCCGGACGGCTTGGCGTCCCGCAGCCGCCAGGACGCGCTGCGCACCCGCTCGAAGCGGAAGTCCGCGTGGTCCGCGCCCAGGGCACGCGCGCGGGCGAGCGCGGCGTCGGCGAGCGCCCGCAGGGGCAGCGCCGTGAAGGCTTCATCGATGGAATGAGGCACGGATGTCTCCCTGCTGTCGGCACCGGTCGGTCAGATCATGTCGCGCGCGGGGGCCCGGCGGCCAGAGTTTTCTGTAGGGACCCGACAGTGAGTCCGGTACGCCACTGTCGGTGGACGATTCTCCGTATGGAGCACCGTACCGATAGGTTTTCGAGGTACCAGACCGCTATCGAAAGGGTGATCCGTTGAGCCGCTCGGTTCTCGTCACCGGAGGAAACCGGGGCATCGGCCTCGCCATCGCCCGCGTCTTCGTCGACGCCGGCGACAAGGTCGCGATCACCTACCGCTCGGGTGAACCGCCTCAGGCCCTCACGGAGCTCGGAGTCCTCGCTGTCAGGTGCGACATCACTGACACCGAGCAGGTGGAGCAGGCGTACAAGGAGATCGAGGAGAAGCACGGTCCGGTGGAGGTCCTGGTGGCGAACGCCGGGATCACCAAGGACCAGCTCCTCATGCGGATGTCCGAGGAGGACTTCACGTCCGTCCTCGACACCAACCTCACCGGCACCTTCCGTGTCGTGAAGCGCGCCAACCGCGGCATGCTGCGCGCCAAGAAGGGCCGCGTCGTGCTGATCTCCTCGGTCGTCGGCCTGATGGGTGGCCCGGGGCAGGCGAACTACGCCGCCTCCAAGGCCGGCCTGGTCGGCTTCGCGCGCTCGCTCGCCCGTGAGCTCGGGTCGCGCAACCTCACGTTCAACGTCGTCGCGCCCGGTTTTGTCGACACCGACATGACCAGGGTGCTCACGGACGAGCAGCGGTCGAACATCGTGAAGCAGGTGCCGCTCGGCCGTTACGCGAAGCCCGAGGAGATCGCTGCCGCGGTCAGGTTCCTCGCCTCGGACGACGCGTCGTACATCACTGGAGCCGTCATCCCGGTTGACGGCGGATTGGGCATGGGTCACTGATCACCATGAGCGGAATTCTCGAAGGCAAGAAGATCCTCGTCACCGGTGTGCTGACGGAGGCCTCCATCGCCTTCCACGCGGCCAAGGTCGCTCAGGAGCAGGGCGCCGAGGTCATCCTGACCGCTTTCCCGCGGCCCACGCTCACCGAGCGCATCGCCAGGAAGCTCCCCAAGCCTGCCAAGGTCATCGAGCTCGACGTCACCAACCAGGAGCACCTGGACCGCCTCGCGGGCATGGTGAAGGACGAGCTCGGCGGCCTCGACGGCATCGTGCACTCCATCGGTTTCGCCCCGCAGGGCGCCTTCAACTTCCTTGAGGCGACCTTCGAGGACGTCGCGACGGCGATGCACGTCTCGGCGTTCTCCCTGAAGTCGCTCACCATGGCCTGCCGCCCGCTGTTCGAGGACGGCGCCTCGGTCGTCGGCCTCACCTTCGACGCGCAGTTCGCCTGGCCCAAGTACGACTGGATGGGCCCGGCCAAGGCCGCCCTGGAGGCCACGAGCCGCTACCTCGCCCGCGACCTGGGCAAGGAGGACATCCGCTGCAACCTCATCTCGGCGGGTCCGCTCGGCTCCATGGCCGCCAAGTCCATCCCGGGCTTCGGCGAGCTCGCGGACGTCTGGAACACCCGTTCGCCGCTGAACTGGGACATGGCCGACCCCGAGCCTGCGGGCCGCGGCGTCGTCGCGCTGCTCTCGGACTTCTTCCCGAAGACGACCGGCGAGATCATCCACGTCGACGGCGGCGTGCACATGATGGGTGCCTGAGCAGGCATTCTGTACGTTTCTGACGCCCCGTCCCCCGCGCTGCGCGGGAGGCGGGGCGTCACCCGTTCGGCCCACCGGCCAGGCGGGGTCGGGACAGAACCGCGCACCCTGAGGTGTGCGCCCGTCACCTCCTGCGGTGCTCGCCGCTCTCACCCTGCTGATCGCCCTGCCGTACGGCGCCCCGTCGCATGCCGTCACAGAGGCGAAGCCTCCACGCGTGCGCGTGGAGGGGGTCGAACCCCGGCCGTTCGGCTCGGACTGCCGCACCAGCGTCGCGGGCTCGGACGCGGTCGCGTCCTGCCACAATCCGTACCCCGAGACCGACCGGGTCCGGCTGCACGTGGAGTGCGAGCAGTGGTGGGACATCGACAGCGACGGCGTGCAGGTCGAGGCGGGGCCCGCCTCGACGGTGCGGCTCACCGGGCGGTGCTGGAAAGAGATCCGGTCCGTCTGGGTCAGCCACGAGAAGTGACGGTCACGGCCGCGCGGAGTCGTCGAACAGCTCCGGGCGGCACATGAAGGGGTAGCCCGCAGCCTCCTTGGCCGCCGCCTCCTCGTCGTTCTCCCGGATCGCGTCGACGAGCCGGGCGTGGTCCATGTGGCTCTCGGGGGTCAGCTTCTCGCCGACGTCCTCGCGCAGCCAGTCCCGCATGACCTCGCCGAGGTCCGCGTACATCGCCGTCATCACGTCGTTGTGGGATGCGGCCACGACGGCCAGGTGGAAGGTCGCGTCGGCCGTCACGAAGGCCTCGGCGTCGCCCGACGCCCAGGCCTCCTCTCGGCGCTCGAGCAGGGCGTCCAGCTGTTTGAGGTCGCGCTCCGTGCGCCGCTGCGCGGCCAGCTTCGCCGCGCTCGACTCCAGCGTGCTGCGCAGCTCGGCGATGTGCCGCGGCTCCGCGTCGGCGAACCTGCGCTGCATCACACCGGCCAGTTCACTCGTCGCGACCACGTAGGTGCCGGAGCCCTGGCGGATGTCGAGCAGGCCGTTGTGCGCGAGGGCGCGGACCGCCTCCCGGACGGTGTTGCGTGCCACGCCCAGCTGCTCGACCAGCTCGGGCTCGGTGGGGATGCGCGAGCCGACCGGCCACTCTCCCGACGAGATCTGGTTACGCAGCTCGGCGATGACCTGCTCGGAGAGCGCAGAGCGGTGAGGGGTGGTCAGCGGCATGACGATCCTTCGTGCGCGATGTGACGGAAGCGGAGACGTGACGGAAGCGGAGGCGGAGAAGTGACGGACGGAGAGGAACAGATTGGACAGCCAATCATCCCATGATTCTATGATGGCCCCATGGCTAGTGAGGAAACCAGGACGATGACACCGACACCCACACCGACGAAGACACCGATACGTACCGACGCGGCGGGCGGGGCAGCGGAGAAACAGCCCGCCACGCGCGCGTGGGCGACGCGTCTTGTCATCGTCGGCATCGTCCTCGCCGCCCTCAACCTCCGTCCGGCCATCACCAGCCTCGGCTCCCTCCTCGAAGAGGTACGTGACGGACTCGGCATGAGCGGCACGCTCGCCGGTCTTCTCACCTCCGTCCCGCCGCTCTGCTTCGCGATCTTCGGAGTCATGGCGCCGCGGCTCGCCCGCCGGTTCGGCCCCAGCGCGGTGGTCTGCGCGGGCATGGTCGCGATCGCCACGGGCCTGGCGATCCGCCCCTTCCTGGGCGGTACCGTCGGCTTCCTGGCCGCGAGCGCGCTCGCCCTCATGGGCATCGCGGTCAGCAACGTCCTGATGCCGGTGATCGTCAAGCGCTGGTTCCCGGATCGGGTCGGCTCGATGACCGGGCTCTACTCGATGGCGCTCGCGCTCGGCACCTCGATGGCGGCGGCCATCACGGTGCCCATGACCGACGCGATGGGCGGCAGTTGGCAGTCCGGGCTCGCGGTGTGGGCGGCGCTCGCCGTCGTCGCCGTGGTGCCGTGGGTGCCCCTCGTACGGGACCGGAGTGCCGCGTCGGCCGCCCCGGAGCACGTCAGCTCCACGGTGCGCCAGGAGGACGCGGACCTGCGCATCACACGCAGCCGTACGGCATGGGCGCTGGCCTGCTTCTTCGGGCTCCAGGCCACCGCCGCGTACATCACGATGGGCTGGATGCCGCAGATCTTCCGTGACGCGGGGGTCCCGGCGGGGGAGGCCGGTGTGCTCCTCGCCGTCATCATGGCGATGGGCGTGCCGCTGGCCTTCGTCATCCCCCGGGTCGCCACCCGGCTGCCGAACCAGGGCCCTGTGGTGGTCGTGCTCGGCGCCTGCGGTCTCGCCGGGTATGCGGGCCTCTACTTCGCCCCCGCCGGCGGTGCCTGGGTGTGGGCCCTGCTGCTCGGCGTCTCCAACTGCGCCTTCCCGCTGGCACTCACCATGGTCGGCATGCGGGCCAAGAGCAGCGTGGGCGTCGCCAAGCTCTCCGCCTTCGCGCAGAGCACGGGCTACCTGATCTCGATTCCGGGGCCGCTCCTGGTGGGCGTGCTCTATCAGCACAGCGGTGGCTGGGGGCTGCCGATCGCGCTCATGGCGGGCCTGATGGTGCCGCAGATCGTGGTGGGCATCCTGGCGGGCCGCAACCGCACGGTCGAGGACGAGGTCGCGGCGGCCTCGGCATCCTGACCCCGGTTGTCCGACCCCGGCGGAGCCGCCCCGGACAAAGGGTGCGAGACTCTCCCCATGCCAGTGCTCGATCCGAACCCCCAGAACGGCCAGAAGAAGCTGCTCCTCGTGCTCGGCGGGATGCTGGCCATCACCGTGATCATCGGGATCATCGCCTCCATCGCCTCGCCGTGAACTGACCCCCGCGGGGCGGATGGTGGGGCTACCACCACCATCCCCTAGGGGGTCAGTGTCAGGGTCAAGTGGGTGGATCACCGGATGTGCTGAGGGTCGCCGGATCCGTACCTTCGAGATGTGGCCGCGAAGACGCGGTACGGAGGATCTGAAGACCACGGAGGCGGCATGTCGGCCCGTTCGCACACTCGGCGTGACCCGGGAGCCACCACGGACTCCGCGAGCATCGAGATCCAGCTTCCGTGGTGGGCGATCGCCCTCCCCGCCATCGCCTTCGCAGCCCTGCTCCTGCTGATGCTGAACCCCGCCGACGCACATGCGACGGGCAGCGAACCGGTGGTTACACACGTGCTCGAGCGCATCCAGGAGACGGTCTTCCGTACAGCCCCGTGACCTGCCCCGGGCTGACGCCGTCACCCGTGCCGGGGGAGCAGTCCAACTCCCTGCGCCCGCTGGCGGGTTTCATGCGAAGCTGGGACGCATGAGCGTCGCAGAACCCCGCAGGATTGTCCTTTTCCGGCATGCGAAGGCCGACTGGCCCCAGGTGTCCGACCACGAGCGGCCGCTCGCGGAGCGCGGACGCAAGGATGCCCCGGTCGCCGGGCGCAAGCTGGCCGACAGCGGCATCCCTTTCGACCTGGCCCTCTGCTCGACCGCCGCCAGGACCCGCGAGACATGGAAGCTCGCCGTCCATGAGCTGCCGGACCGGCCCAAGACCGTCTACGAGGAGCGGCTGTACGAAGCCTCTCCTGGCGAGCTGATCGCCGTGCTCAACGAAACCCCGGACGACGTGCAGAACGTCGTGCTGATCGGCCACAACCCCGGAGTGCAGGGGCTCGCCGACATCCTCGCCGGCGATGCCGAGGGCGATGCCCGTACGCGGATGGACCGCCGCGGCTTCCCCACCTCGGCCTTCGCCGTCCTGACGTACCCCGGCTCGTGGAAGGCACTGGAGCCGGGGGTCGGCACACTCGTCGACTACTGGGCACCTTCCGAGTAGGTCTTTGACGCACGTACGCACTTGACGCAAGCAGGTCCTTGACGCACGTACGCCGATGGGCCCCGGTACCGCAGCGGTACCGGGG
>NZ_JBHTSF010000182.1:0-16204 GCF_042795295.1 Streptomyces sp. NPDC056486 | reverse complement strand
TGGTGAGGATGGGGTCCATGTGGGGTGTGTGGAAGGCGTGGGTGGTGTGGAGGGGGGTGGTTTTGATGCCGTGGGTGTGGAGTTGGTGTTGGAGGGTTTTGAGGGTGGTGTGGGTGGCGGCGATGGTGTGGTGGGTGGGGCTGTTGTAGGCGGCGATGTGGGCGTCGGGGTGGTGGGTGAGGTGGGGTTGGAGTTGGGTGTGGGTGGCGTGGGCGGTGATCATGCCGGTGGTGTGTGGGGGGAGGGTGTGCATGAGGCGGGCGCGGGTGGTGATGAGGTGGGCGGCGTCGGTGAGGGTGAGGATGCCGGCGCAGTGGGCGGCGGTGATTTCGCCGATGGAGTGGCCGATGAGGAGGTCGGGGGTGATGCCGAGGTCGGTGAGCTGGTGGTAGAGGGCGGTGCCCAGGGCGAAGAGGGCGGGCTGGGTGTAGTCGGTGCGGTCGAGGAGGGCGGCCTGGGGGGTGCCGGGGCGGGCGAAGATGATGTCGCGCAGGGGGTGTTCGAGGTGCTGGTCCAGGCTCTGGCAGGCCTGGTCGAGGGCGTCGGTGAAGACGGGGTAGGTGCCGTGCAGGGCGGCGCCCATGCCGGGGTACTGGCAGCCCTGGCCGGGGAAGAGGAACACCGTCCGGGTGGTGGGCGTGCCGGGCCCGGTCACCAGGGCCGGGTGCGGCAGCCCCCGGGCCAGCGCCGTCAGCGCGGCCAGCGCCGCCGGGCGATCCCCGGCACTGACCACGGCCCGCCGGTCGAACCGGGTGCGGGCGGAGGCCAGCACACCGGCCACCCGCTCCAGCGACAGCGCCGGATGACGCACCAGATGCGCACGCAGCCGCTCCCCCTGCGCCGCCAGCGCACCCGGACCCCTGGCCGACAACACCAACGCCACCGGCCTCCCAGTCTCACCCACTTCTACCACCGGCACCCCCGACGAAGGCGCGGCGGACAACACCATGTGACAGTTCGTGCCCCCCATGCCGAAGGAGCTGACGCCCGCCGTACGGGGGCCCTCGCCCGGCCACTCGGTCAGCGTGGTCTGCACCCTCAACCCCAGCTCCGGGAGCGGGATGGACGGGTTGGGGTGTTCGAAGTTGAGGCTCGGGGGAAGCTGGGCATGGGTGAGGCTGAGGGCCGTCTTGAGGAGGCCGGTGATGCCCGCGGCGCCCTCCAGATGGCCGACGTTCGTCTTCGCCGAACCGACCCGCACGGGATTGTCCTGGGTTCGGCAGGACCCGAAGACCTCACCGAGGGCTGCCGCCTCCACCGGGTCACCCAACCGCGTCCCCGTACCGTGCAGTTCGACGTAGGCCACCTCATCGGGGCCGACTCCGCTCAGCCGCTGTGCCGTGCGGACCACCTCCGCCTGCGCGGCGACGCTGGGGTGGGTCAGCGTGTCCGTGGCACCGTCGTTGTTCACCGCGCTGCCACGGATGACGCAATAGACGAAGTCCCCGTCGGCCACGGCCCGGTCGAGCTGCTTCAGCAGGACCACGCCGCCGCCTTCCCCCCGTACGAAGCCGTTGGCCCGCGCGTCAAAGGTGAAGCAGCGGCCATCCGGTGAGAGAGCTCCGAACTTGGATGTGCCGATCGTGCTCTCGGCGGCGAGGTTCAGGTTGACACCGCCCGCCAGGGCCAGCGTGCACGTGCCCGCGCGCAGGCTCTCGCAGGCCATGTGCACGGCGACCAGCGACGACGACTGACCGGAGTCCACGGCCAGGCTGGGGCCCCGCAGCCCGAAGGCGTAGGAGACTCGGTTGGCGATCACGCTGCGATGCGTACCGGTCACGGAGTGCCGGGTCTGCGCGTCGGGGTCACGCCTGCGCGCCAGTGTCGCGTAGTCGTCCCACATCACGCCCGTGAAAACGCCGGTGGCACTGCCGTGCAACGTGTCGGGCACGATGCCCGCGTCCTCCATGACCTCCCAGCTCAGCTCCAGCATGAGCCGCTGCTGCGGGTCCATGGCCGCGGCCTCCCGCGGCGAGATGTTGAAGAATTCCGCGTCGAACAGATCGACCCGGGGCAGAAAGCCGCCGCGCCGCGTGCCAGGATTCGCCGGCCGCGCGGCTTCGTTCCCCCCAGGAAGGTTCCAGCGATCCGCCGGCACCTCCCCGACCGCGTCCACCCCCTCACGCAACAACGTCCAGTACGCCTCGGGGTTCTCCGCGCCCGGCAGCCTGCACGCCATGCCGACCACAGCGACCGGAACCGTCGAATCCGGTCCGTCACCCAAGGCCCGCGACCCGTTCCGGTCACCCAAAACGCCCACAGCCCAGCCCCTCTGTCGATTTCTGTCCCAGCCACCCATCCTTGGGCAACCGCAACGCACTGAGCATCTCCGAGATTGCTTGTGTGAATCCCGCGGCGTGATAACGGAGTTCGGGTTGCAGGCACCCGCCACCCCTGGTTTACTCAATTCAAGTTCAGGTACCCCCCGGGAGTACTCTCCGGATCGGAATGGGAAGCACCGTGACCTCTGTTTCAGACATGAGCACCGAGAAACTCCTCGAGGACATGCTCTCCTCTTTCAATGACGAAGCGCTCTTCAGCGAGGACGAGACCGGTTCGGTCATCGACCGTTACTACGCACCTGACTTCGTAGAGGTCAGCGACGGCATCACCATCGATCGCGCGCGCCTCATCAAGCACATCCGCCCGGTGCGCAAGCAGTTCGCCGGCGCCGAGTTCAAGGTGCAGCAGGCGCTGCGCGACGGAGACCACGTCTCGGCCCGCTACACGATCCGCGCGACGACGAAGACCGGCCAGACCATCGACACCGAGATCTTCATGTTCGCAGATCTCACGCCGGACGGCCGCTTCCAGCGGGTCGACCAGATCACGCGCACCCTGCCCGCGGAGTAGCCCTCACTCACCGTGCACGCTGTCCGGCCCGTCGGTCCACCGACGGGCCGTCCGCATTCCCCGCCCTGACGTGGCAACTTGGGAGATGCTTGAAGGTCCGTACTTCCGCAAGAATCCGGATGCCTTGACCTTGAGGTCTCATTCGGTAACGGAAGGACGATCATGCACAGAGCGTTCCCCAAGATCACCGCGGCCGTGTTGGGTGCTGCGGCGATGACGCTTGCCAGCAGCATTCCCGCTTCGGCCCACGTTTCCGTCAGCGGCCCCGACGCCACGGTTGCCGTCGGCAGTTTCCCGACGCTGACGTTCCGCGTTCCGACCGAGGAATCGAACGCGTCCACCGTGAAGTTGCAGATCATCCTGCCGAAGGACGCCTCGCAGAAGCTGCCTGTCGCCCTCAACCAGCCTCACACGGGCTGGAAGACCACCACAACCGGGAGCGGCAGCACCCCGGGCGCGGGGGTGACTTCCGTGACCTGGACGGCGACCGCCGGTGGCATCAAGCCGGGTGAGTTCGACGAGTTCAAGCTGGCGGCCGGCCAGGTACCCGACACCAACGTCATCTATTTCACCGCGATACAGACCTACAGCAACGGCAAGGTCGTGCGCTGGGACCAGATCCCCGAGCCGGGCGGTGAGGAGCCCGAGCACGTCGCCCCGAGCCTGAAGGTCGTCCCCAAGAGCACCTCTGCCGATACCACCAAGGCGGCGACCGCCACGCTGGGCAACCACGCCACGGCGAGTGAGGGCGGGTCCTCGGACGGAGTCGGCTCGTCGGCCGCGACGGGCGCCGCTGCCGCCGGCGTGCTCGGCGCCGGTGGCGGTCTGCTCTGGTTCCGGCGCCGTGCACAGCGTTCCGACGCGAACGCCTGATTGATCCACGGCGCCATCGATCGCGGGAGCCCAGTGTCCGTCGGCCGTTACCGGCCGGCGGACCGGTTCCGTTGCGCACCCAGGAGGAGTTGACGACGTGCCGAATGCCGCTTGGCACGAGGTGGTGGTCGGTGCCGGATCGGCTGGCGCCGTGCTCGCTGCCCGCCTCACCGAGAATCCCGACCGCAGAGTGCTGCTCCTGGAGGCCGGGAACGAGCGGCTCACGGAACCGGCCGCCTCAGCCCCGCTCGGCACCTCCATACTCTCCGGCCACAACTGGGACTACACCGCGTACCGGGGGGTCAAAGCCGAGGGACGGCAATTTCCCTACGGTGTAGGTAAGTTACTGGGCGGCTCGTCCGCCGTGAACGGCGCGATCGCACTGCGTGCCCTGCCCGGAGATTTCGACGCCTGGGCCGCGGCCGGCAATCCGGAGTGGGCCTGGCCGGCTGTCCTGCCGTACTTCCGCACGCTGGAGACCGACGCCGACTTCACGGGCGAGGCACACGGCAGCAACGGCCCGGTGCCGGTCCGCCGCTCGGCGCCCGACCTCCTCGACCCCGTGGCTTCGGGTTTCCTGGAGGCATGCCGGGAACGCGGCATCCCCCTCGTCGAGGACATCAACGCCTCGGACGTCGGGGCGAGCCGGCTGCCCAGCAACGAGCACCGTGGACGCCGGGTGTCCACAGCCGACGCCTACCTGGAGCCCGCACGGTCCCGGCCCAACCTCGACGTGTGGACCGGGGCGACGGCATCCCGGGTGCTCTTCGACGGCGACCGGGCCATCGGCGTCGAGGTGTTGCGTGACGGTATCCGCACCCGGGTGTACGCCGACCGTGTCACGCTCTGCGCCGGCGGCATCAACACGCCTCTCATTCTGGAACGTTCGGGAATCGGCGAACCCGAACGAGTCGCCAGGCTCGGCCTGCCGGTGGTCACGGAGCTGCCCGGCGTAGGCGCGGACCTGGCCGACCACGCGGCACTGGTCATCTGGGGTGTCCCGCAGCCGGGCTCCTGCCGACCCACCTCACCGCGTCACCAGGTCCTGGCCCGGGTGGCGAGCGGCCTCGACCGGTCAGGACCGTACGACGGCGGGCCCGACCTGGCGCTCTTCCTCGCCGGCAATGTGGCGGCGCGCACCGTCCCCGACATCGCGACGATCACCGACGCCGACACCCTTGTGGCGCTCTCCACCATGCTGCTCGCCCCCGCCTCCCGGGGGTCGGTGCATGCCTCGGGCCCCTGGCCCGACGACCGGCCGACCATCACCCTGGGACTCGCCACCGACCCGGCGGACGTGAGCCGCCTGATGACGGGCATGCGACTGCTCTGGTCCTTGCTCGACACGGCACAACTCTCCTCTCACGTAAAGGAGATGCTCGTGTGGACACGGCGTATGGCGGACGACGACGTGCGGCTTCGGCGGTCGGTCGGCCGGTTCACCACTCCCATGTGGCACCCCTCCGGAACGGCCCGGATGGGCCCGCCGACGGACGGCTCCGCGGTCGTGGACCAGCGCTGCCGGGTGTACGGGACCGAGGGGTTGCGGGTGGTGGACGCCTCGGTCATGCCTGTTCCGCCGCGTGCCCCGACCAACCTGAGCTGCATCATGCTCGCCGAGCGCATGGCGGCTTCGACGGACTGACGGATCGGCGGACGGGGCGGGGTGAGGGACGCGGACGCGCCGTCCGGCGGCGAGCACATCACCTGACCACGTGAGAACCTGGGAGTGCACTGTGAGTGAGATGGACCTGAACGGCCAGGACCGCGCGGACGAGTTTCCGCTGACGGACATTCAGTCGGCGTACATCGTGGGCAAGAGCCGGCTGATGGAGCTCGGCGGCATCCAGCAGTACTACATCGAGCTGGACTCCGTGGGATTTGACGCCGCGCGGGCCGAGCACGCCCTGAACCTGGTGGTCCACCGGCACGAGACCCTGCGTACCGTCATGCAGGAGTCGGGATACGGACGCGTGTGCGCACCGGGTTCGGTG
The DNA here is from genome assembly GCF_042795295.1 of Streptomyces sp. NPDC056486. Classification (NCBI taxonomy): domain Bacteria; kingdom Bacillati; phylum Actinomycetota; class Actinomycetes; order Kitasatosporales; family Streptomycetaceae; genus Streptomyces; species Streptomyces sp. NPDC056486. Next base: position 10,484 of record NZ_JBHTSF010000182.1, on the reverse strand, counting down.
CCGCGCGTACCGGTGACGGAGGTGGACCTCACCGGACTCGATCCGCGGGCCCAGGAAGAGGGGCTGCGCAGCACGCGGGAGCGGATGACCGGCGAGGGCCTGGACCCCACCGGCTGGCCGCTGTTCGAGGTGGTGGCGAGCAGACTGCGCCGGCACAGGACGCGGGTGCACTTCCGGTACAGCCTCATCCTCGTGGACGCGCCGAGCCTCAACACGGCCGTGACGGAGTGGCTGGAGCTTTATCACGACCCGGCTCTGCAACTCCCGCCGGTAGAAAGGACGTTCCGCGAATGGCGAATGGACCTCCTGGCTCACGAGAAGGGCGAGGACTTCCAGAAGCAGCTGACGTACTGGGGGGACCGGCTCGACACTCTGCCCGAGGCTCCCCAGCTGCCCCTGGTGAAACAGCCCGCCGGCATCGAATCGGTGATGTTCACCGCCCGCACCGCCTATCTCAGCAGGGAGCAGTGGAAGCAGTTCCGCGTCAACTTCCGTAAGCACAAGGTCCTACCGGCGACCGCCCTGATGCACGTGCTCTCCGAGGCCCTGGCCTCCTGGGCCTCGGCACCGCACTTCTGTCTGAACGTGGTGCACCTCAACCTGGTGGCCCGTCACAGCGGCCCACCAGCGGTGGGGCAGCGCACAGCGACGCTGCCCCTGGAAGTGGATCACCGCGGGGACACGGGCTTCTGGGAGCGGGCCAAGGTGCTGCAGCGCCGGCTGTGGAAGGACATGGCGCACAGCGACGTGACAGGGGTGCGGATCAGCCGGGAACTCGCGGCCCGCAGCGGCTGGACGCAGCGCGCCTCGTTCCCCTATGTGTTCACCAGCAACCAGGGCCCCGGCTGGGACACCCCGCCCGCGAGGCGCAGGCCCGCCTTCCGCCCTGTCGAGCGCGTCCAGCACACCCCGCAGGTCCTCCTCGACAATCAGGTCCGCGACCTGCCCGACGGCGGCCTCGCCTCGAACATCGACTTCATCGACGATGCTTTCCCGCAAGGCCTGCCCGAGCTGCTGGTCGCCACCTATCAGCATCTCCTCGATGTCCTGTCCCGGCCGGACGGGGCGGACCAGGAGCCCGACCCGGTACCGGCCACCCACCGGGCGCTGATCGCGTCGGTCAACGACACGGCGGACGAGCTGCCCGCGGGCCGTCTGGAGGAACGCTTCCTGCGCCGGGCGGCCGAGCACCCCGAAGCTCCAGCAGTGCTCACCGACGAACGCACCCTGACCTACGAAGAGTTGGAGTCACGCTCCCGTGCGGTCGCCCATTGGCTGCTCGACCTGGGGGTGCACCGCGGAGACATCGTGCCGGTGGTCATGGTCAAGGGCTGGGAGCAGGTGGTCGCGGCGCTCGGCGTGCTGCGGGCCGGCGCCGTCTACGTACCGATCGACGCACGTATGCCCACGGGGCCGATGCACGACCTGCTCAAGGAGTGCTCGGCACAGGTGGTCCTCGCCCAGTCGCACGCCGAGCCCGACCTCACGCCGGCGCCACGTCCCTTGCCGGTGCTCCATGTGGACGGGGCCGGGCCTGCGACACGTGCGCTGCCCGACGTGACAGCGGCACCCGACGACCTCGCCTACATCATCTACACCTCCGGCTCCACCGGTCGCCCCAAGGGCGTGATGATCGAGCACGGCGCCGCCTTGAACACGGTCATGGACATCAACGAGCGGATCGGACTGGGTCCGGACGACCGGGTGTTCGCCATCTCCTCGCTGGCCTTCGACCTGTCCGTGTGGGATGTCTTCGGGACCCTGGCGGCCGGTGCCGCCCTGATCCTGCCCGCCCCGGCGCCGCTGCCCGACCCGATCGCCTGGGCGGCGACCGCGCATCGCCACGGCGTCACGGTCTGGAACTCGGTGCCCGCGCTGGCCGAGATGATCGTCGAAGTGGGTGAGGAGCGGCCGGAGTTGAGCTCGGCCCCCATCCGCGCCTTTCTGCTCAGCGGCGACTGGGTGCCCACGGCGCTCCCCGGCCGTATGCGGCGGCTGTGGAGCGAGGTGCGCACCATCGCCATGGGTGGCGCCACCGAGGCATCCATCTGGTCCAACATCCACGAGGTGGGTGAGGTCGATCCCGCCTGGCGCAGCATCCCGTACGGAAAGCCTCTGAAGAACCAGACGATGCGGGTGCTCGACCACCGTCTGGACATCCGCCAGCCCTGGGCGATCGGACAGATCCACATCGGCGGCGTCGGTCTGGCCCGTGGCTACTGGCAGGACGAGGAGCGCACCGCGGAGCGTTTCATCACCCACCCGCGCACCGGGGAACGGCTCTACCGGACGGGTGACCTCGGGCGTTACTGGCCGGACGGGACCATCGAGTTCATGGGACGCGAGGACCGCCAGGTCAAGATACTCGGGTATCGCGTGGAGCCGGGTTCGGTGGAAGCGGCGCTGCGTTCGCATCCGGGGGTACGCGAGTGCGTGGTGTGCGTCGACGACTCCCCCGGCGGGCAGCGGCGCCTGGTCGCCCTCGCGGTTCCCGAGCCGGGCGAACAGGGGGGTGGGCTCGACAGCACGGCGCTGGTGGCCCATCTGCGGCGGCATCTCCCGCACTACATGATCCCGGGCCGGACGCACATCGTGGACCAACTCCCGCTGACGCCCAACGGAAAGGTCGACGCCGCGCGCGCCCTGGAGCTGCTGCCCGCCGCCGAGCCCGTTCCGGCCGCGGACGGTCCGGCGGCCGACGACGATCCACGGCTGGGGCAACTGGCCAAGCTGTGGACGGAGCTGCTCGAGGTGGAGTCGGCAGGGCCGGACAGCAACTTCTTCACGCTGGGCGGCAATTCACTGCTCGCCCTGCGGATGGTCAACCGGGTGCGGGCCGAGCTCGGCGTCGATCTTCCGCTCGGACGGGTCTTCGAAGCACCGACGGTGCGGGAGTTCGCGGCCTGTCTCGACGAGGGTGCGGACACCGGGCGCAGACCGTCGTGCGGTGTGCGCCTCGCCGATGGCGTCGGTCAGGAGCTGGTGCTCTTCCACGTGATGGGCGGTTCCGTCGCCCCCTATCTCCCCCTGGCGATGGCGTGGCCGGGGCCGGTGCACGCGTTCCAGAGCCGGCCGCACGTCGACACTTCGGAGGAGGCGTTCGCCCCCGACCTCGCGACCATGGCCGAGGCGTACGCGCAGGAGCTGCTGCGCCGTCGGCCGGAGGGGCCCTATGTGCTGGGCGGCTGGTCGATGGGCGGCTTCATCGCGTACGAGGTGGCCTGCCAGTTGCGCGAGTCGGGGCATGAGTCGTACGTCTTCATGATGGACAGCCGGTTCACGGACCTGCGGGTCGCCCAGACCGAGGTGGGCCGGCATCTGGCGTTCCTCGTCACGCTGTCACTCGGCCCGCCGCCCGAGGCGGCGGTGGCCGCGGTACAGGGTGCGGGACCGGACATGCTCGCCCAGGTGGCCCGCGATGCCTGCGTGGCCCATGGACTGCTGCCCGCCGAGGTCGATGTGGCCGGCTATGAACGACTGCTGCGTGTCCAGCTGCACGAGACGAGGCTGACCGCGGCATGGCGCCCCGGCCCGCACAGCCAGCCGGTGCTGCTGTTCGACGCGGCCGAGGAGCCCCAGCCGGACACGGTTCCCGCCTGGCGGACGGCCTGCCCGGACATCGAGGTGGTGCGGGTGGCCACCGATCACGCGGGCATCGGCCTGCCGCACCGCCAGGAGGAGATCGCCCGTCACGTCACCGGCTGGCTCGCGGGCGGGCTCCGCGACCGGCCGGCCTGACCCGTCGGCCGGTCACGGCCGGGACGCGGGAACACCGAAGGCCAAAGGGCGCCACCCCGAGGGGTGGCGCCCTTTCGTGCTGTGCGTCTGCGCGGTCAGGCCGAGCGCGCGAACTCGTATCCGATGTCGTCGAGCACCTTGGCCAGCTGAACCTCGTCGAGCGCCTCGTCCGAGTTGACGGAGACCCGACCGGACTGGACCTCGACGGTCACGTCGCGCACACCACCGAGACTGGTGATGGCTTCCGTGACACTGCTGGCACAGTGCTGGCAGACCATGCCCTCGACAGTGTAGTCCGCGGTGACACCCTCCATGAGCTACTCCCGTCATCGATATCTCCGGCACGGCACATCAGGACCGTATACCGCCTGGGGGTATTCAGTTTACCGCAGGTGCCTCACTCGCACCCGCGGAATCAGCGGTCGCCGACGAGGTCCTTCTCGCGCCGCACCGCACCAACCGGCTCCGCTTCGGCCGGTGCTTCCAGAGCGACGCGCGGCAGCGCCTTGTCCAGCCATCCGGGAAGCCACCAGTTGGCGTTGCCCATCACGTGCATCAGCGCGGGCACGAGCAGCATCCGGAGCACGAAGGCGTCGACGGCGACAGCGCCGGCGAGCGCGACACCGGTCATGACCGCGGCCTGGTCCCCGCTGAGCACGAACGACGCGAACACACAGACCATGATCAGCGCTGCACAGTTGATGACCCTGCTGGTGTCCGAAAGGCCCACCCGGATCGCGCGCGCGTTGTCCTTGCCCCGCACCCACTCCTCATGCATCCGGCTGACCAGGAACACCTGGTAGTCCATGGAGAGGCCGAACAAGAGCGGGAGCATGAACGCCGGGATGTAGGAGGTGATGGGCCCTTCCTTGCCGAGGCCGAGAGCGTCCAGGCCCCAGCCCCACTGGAAGACCGCCACGATGATGCCGAACGCGGCACCCGCGGCCAGCAGGTTCATCACCGCGGCCATCAGCGGTACGACGATGCTGCGGAACGCGATCATGAGCAGCACGGCGCCCAACAGCGCGATGACGGTGATGAACAGGGGCAGCCGTTCCGTGATCTCCGACGCGAAGTCCTTCTGCACCGCCGTGTTGCCACCGATGTCCACCCTGAGGGTGCTGCCGCGCTCGGCCGCCGGCACCGTGGTGTCGCGCAGTTCGTCGATCAGGCCATCGGTCGCCTCGTCCTGCGGCGCGTGCGAGGGCACCACCTGGTAGACCCGGGTCGTGGACGCCTCCGGCACGGCCACCTCGGTGACGTTCACGACGCCCTCGGTGTCCCGCACCTTGTCGACCAGGCCGTCGAGCGCACGTACATCGCGCTCGCCGCCCGGCACATCTGCCACCAGTTGCAACGGACCGTTGAAGCCCGGGCCGAAGCCGTCGGCGAGCATGTCGTATGCCTTGCGCGTGGTCTGCGACTCGGGCTGGTTGCCCTGATCACTGGCGCCCAGGCGCAGCGAGAACGTGGGGAGGGCCAGCACCACCATCGCCGCGACGGCGACCGCGGCGACGACCCTCGGGCGGCGGCCGACGAAGGCGGACCAGCGCACCGACAAGGCGTAGCCGTCCACCTCGGACACGGGCCCCGCGGCGGCCAGCGCCCGCCGCTCGCTGCGACTCAGTACCTTCATCTTGAACAGGGCGAGCAGCGCGGGCAGCAGGGTGACCGAGCTGAGCATGGTGAACAGCACCGTGATCACGGTGGCCACGGCGATGCCGTTCAGGAACTGCATGCCGAGCGTGAAGATGGCCAGCAGGGCGATGCACACGGTGCCGCCCGCGAACAGCACCGCGCGCCCCGAAGTGTTGAGCGCGCGTTCGACGGACTCGCCGACGTCCATTCCTGCCTTGAGGTTCTTGCGGTGCCGGCTGACCACGAAGAGCGCGTAGTCGATGCCGACACCGAGACCGACCAGCGAACCGATGACCGGCGCCGAGTCGGGCAGGCTCACCCCGTGGGCGACCAGGCCCAGCAGCGAACCACCGGTGGCGACGCCGAACAGCGCGTTCAGGATGGGCAGCAGCATCGCGATGAACGAGCGGAAAGCGATCAGCAGGACCACGCCCGCGGCCAGGACCCCGATCAGTTCCGCGAAGCCCTCGGCAGGCTGCTGCGCGTACTCGATGGCCTGACCGCCGAGTTCCACGCGCAGACCGTCGGTGCGAGCCTCCTCGGCCCGTTCGACGACATCCTTGGTCTTGTCCTTGTCCAGGTCGAACGCCTGCTTCTTGAACGTGACGTCCGCGTAGGCGACCTTTCCGTCCTTGCTGATCCCCCCGGCGACCTTGTCGGTGTACGGGCTCAGCACGCTGCCGACTTCGGGCATCTCGGTGATGTCGTCGAGCAGATCGGTGATGCGCGCGCGTACCGCGGCGTCACGGACGCTGCCGTTCTCCACTTCCCACACCACGCGGTCGGTGTCACCGGCCTGTTCGGGGAATGCCTTCTCCATGCGCTCCGTCGCACGCGTCGACTCGGTGCCGGGGACGTCGAACGCGTTGGAGTACGCGCCTCCTGCTGTCGCGCCCACGGTCGCCGAGCCGAACAGCGCCACGAGCCACAACAGAAGGACCACAACTCGGTGTGTGCAACACCATCGTGCCAAGGCAGTCATAGCGCTCCTGTGCTCTCTCGTAAGGAATTGGGAAAAGGCCTGGCCCGCCCCGGCGTGGCGGTCAGGCACGGCACAGGGGGGAGCGAAACCGGGGGTGAGGGGAGGGGGCGACAGGCGTCAGGAAGCCCGGGGGGATTGTCAGGCAACCCGCGGCCCCGCCCCCTCCCTATGTCGGCTGTAGTGCCCGCCAACACGCTCAAGGCTGCCCTCCGGCGCTCACAGATCGCTGTCATATCGCTCGCACGGAAGCTTCATTCCCAGCTCACACGCGGGCTGCGGATGACACCATGGGGTCATGGATGTTGGCTGTCTTGGACCGCTCGAGGCCCAATCGGGGGGGAAGCCCGTCACAGTGAGCGGAGTTCGGCTCCGCACGCTCCTGATCAGGCTGGCCCTGGAGGCAGGGCGAACGGTTTCGATCGGCTCGCTGGCCGCGGCGCTGTGGCCGGACGACCTTCCCGTCAACAGCGCCCACGCGGTGCAGTCGTTGGTCAGCCGCCTGCGCAGGGCGCTGCCGACGGGCACCCCGCTGGAGTCGTCCACCAACGGCTACTGCCTGGACATCCCGCAGGACGCGGTCGACTCACTGCTGTTCGAGAAACTGGCCCGTGAGGGGAGCCGCGCCCTCCAGAAGGGCGAGCCGCAGGACGCGATCCGTGTGCTCGACGAGGCGCTCGGCCTGTGGCGCGGGGAGCCGCTCGCGAGCATGTCGGCGTCTGCCTACATGACCGGAACCGTCGCCCGCCTCGAAGAACTGCGGCTGACCGCGCTCGAGGACCGCGCGACGGCGCGCGTCCAGACCGAGTCCGAACTACCCCGGCTCATCGCCGATTTGGAGTCGCTCGCCGCGCTGCATCCACACCGCGAGCGGCTGAGGACACTGCTGGTGCGCGCCTTGCATGCCGACGGCAGATCCGCCGAAGCCCTCGGCGCCTACGAACAGTTCCGGACCTGGCTCGCCAACCAGCTCGGCACCGACCCCTCGCGGGATCTGCAGGAGACCCATCTCGAGGTGCTGCGTGGGCATCAGGGATCGGTACAGCAGCTTCTGGGAAGTCGGCGGGACAATCTGCGCGCGGAGCTGACCAGCTTCGTCGGCCGAGAACCGGAGCGTGAGCGGCTCTCCGCGCAGTCCGCCGACAGCAGACTGATCACCCTCGTCGGCACAGGCGGCACGGGCAAGACCCGACTCGCCAAGGCCGTCGCCGGTGATCTGGTGGACGGCACACCCGGCGGCGTATGGCTGGTCGAACTCGCGGCGGTGACGAACGACGAGGACGTGTCCCCCGCCGTGCTCGCCGCCCTCGGCATTCGCGCCGTGGGCCTGTCCGAGGCCTCGGGCAGTCCGCGTGCCGTGACCGACCAACTCGTCGAGGCACTGTCCGCGGTGCCCACCGTGCTCGTTCTGGACAACTGCGAGCACGTCGTAGGCGCCGTGGCGCATTTGGCCGACGAACTGCTGGGACAATGCCCCCAGTTGACGATCCTGGCCACCAGCCGCGAGCCGCTCGGCATCCTCGGAGAATCACTCTTCCCGGTGCCGCCGCTCGGCCTCCCGGAGCCCGGCGCGCCCACGCAGGAGGTGGTCAACCGACCGGCGGTGCGACTGTTCACCGACCGTGCCGCCCGGGTCCGCCCCGACTTCACGGTCACCGACGAGAACGCCGGAACCGTCGCCGAGATCTGCCGCAGGCTCGATGGCCTTCCGCTGGCCATCGAGCTGGCGGCGGCCCGCCTGCGCACGCTATCCGTCGAGCAGTTGGCGGCCCGTCTGGACGACCGCTTCCGGGTGCTCACCGGCGGCAGCCGCACCGCGCGGCCGGCGCACCGCACGCTGCGCGCGGTGGTGGCCTGGGGATGGGACCTGCTCGACGACGAAGAGCGCCACATCGCGGAGTCGCTCGCGGTGTTCCCGGACACGATCTCGCTGGAAGCCGCGGAGAGCCTGGGCGAACTCGGTGACCGCACCCTCGACACGCTCGCCTCGCTCGTCGAGAAGTCGGTGCTCCAGGCCGTGGACGGGCCCGAGGTCCGCTTCCGGATGCTGGAGACGCTGCGTGCGTACGGCCTGGAGCGGCTGGCCGAGGCCGGTTCGGTGGACCGGACCCGGCGCGCCCACGCGCGCTACTTCCTGCGGCTCGCCGAGTCCGCGGAACCCCATCTGCGCAGCGGCTCGGGCCAGGTGCGCTGGGCCCGGACGCTCGCCACCGAGCGCGACAACCTCGTCGCCGCGCTCCACTTCGCCTGCGAGTCCCAGGACGCCGACACCGCCGTACGCCTCGGGGCCGCGCAGTGGTACTTCTGGGTCCAGCGCGGCGAGCACGCACAGGCGGCCCGACATCTGCAGTCCGCGCTGGACGTGCCGGGTGACGTCGCGCCGGAGATACGCGCCGTCGCCGCCACCGGGTACCTTCTGAACTCCATCTTCTCCGGCGACTCGACGAACGCCCGGGACGGCCTCGTCATACAGGCCGCTTCCGACCGTCCCCCTCCCGCCGAGCGGCCACAGTCCGGCTCGTACCCGGCTCTTCCCCTGCTGACGCCGCTCCTCGCATGGATCAGCGGCGACTCCGAGGCCGGTCTGCGGGCGATCGACGCACTGCCGTCGGCCCCCGAGCCGTGGACCCGGGCCATGCTCTGGCTGACCCGCTCCATGCTCACCCTCAACAGTGGCGATCCGCAGGAAGGGTGCCGCGCGCTGCGGGCCAGCGCCCGCGAGTTCAGGCTGATCGGTGAGCGATGGGGCCTTGCCACCTCGCTGACCCATCTGGGGATCGTGCTGATGTCACAGGGCGAGTTCGACGAATCCGTGGCCGCGCTGACAGAGGCGATGGTGCCGGCCCGCGAACTGGGCGGCGACGACTCGCAGCGGATCTGGCTCGCCGTGTCCCACCGGCAGGCCGGACACACGGACATCGCCCGGGAGGTGCTGCAGAGCGTGGTCGCAGGTCCTTCGTCGGCCCGCCATGTGCGCCTGGCCAGGCTCAATCTCGGCGACATGGCCCGTCTCGACGGTGAACTGGAAGAGGCCGTACAGCAGTACGCGCTGGCCAGGGACGTCGCCGCACCGGACACCTTCGACGACTCCGCCTTCGGCGTCCTCTACTGGACCGGCAACGCTCACATCACCTTGACCCAGGGCGACCTGACGACTGCTCGACCCATGCTGCGCAGAGCATTGACGGCGGCGCACGCGGCGGCCGACATGCTGCTGGTGGCCATGGTCGGCGTCGCGGTGGCCCAACTCCTGCACCACTGCCGGGATGCCGAGGCCGCGGCGACCGTCCTGGGCGCCGCCCACGTACTGCGCGGATCCCCGGACGCCGCCAACACCGACGTCTCACGGCTCACCGAATCGCTGACCGCGGAACTGGGCGACGCCGCCTACCCGGCGGCCTACGACCACGGACGTTCGCTGGGGCGCGACGACGCGGTCGCGCTGATCGAGTCCCAGCTCGACCGCACCGGACTGCTCCCCCTCATGGACGCCAGTCCCGCCTGACCCGAACCTTCGCCGCCTCTCGACACTTCACCCTCGCGGACATGGAGTTCGCTGCGAGGGCATCCTCCATGCCGTACGGCATGCGATGGTCGACGAACTGCCGGTAAATCCAACCCCCTTGGCCCGCCGCCGAGTTGAGGTGTATACCTGGGGAGGGTATTCACTCACTGACAGGCAATACCGGAAGGAACGGCATGACAGTCGAAAGCGACCGCACTCCCGAGTCCCTCGTCTCCGAATTCTTCAATTCGTATGTGAAGGAAGTTGTTTTCGGGAGCGAAGACCCGCAGCAAAGCATTGACCGCTTCTACACGCCGGACTTCGTGCAGATCGCCGACGGCACCGAGATGAACCGGGAGCAGCTCGCCGAGCACGCCCCGACCGCCAAGCAGACCTTCGAGAAGGCGCACTACGAGGTGCACGAGGCCGTGCACAGCGGCGCATCGGTGGCGGCCCGGCTCACCTTCCACGCGGTGACGCGGGCCGGCGGCGCGATGGACGTGGACTTCTATGTGTTCGCCGAACTCGCCGACGACGGCCAGCGGATCCGCCGCATCCACCAGCTGACCAGGACACACGAGGCCTGACCGGCTCGCTCACGGTCGCTCGCCGCGCACCCGCCGG
>NZ_JBHTSF010000181.1:0-16295 GCF_042795295.1 Streptomyces sp. NPDC056486 | reverse complement strand
GTATTGCGTGGTCCGGACCCAGTGCTTACATCGAGGTGCCTGCTCTGGTGATCAGAGCTGACCGCCGACGAAGACCGTGAGGTCGACGAGGCGGTTGGAGTAGCCCCACTCGTTGTCGTACCAGCCGAGGATCTTCACCGTCTTGCCCTCCTGGACCATGGTCAGGGAGGAGTCGAAGGTGCAGGAAGCCGGGTCGCCGACGATGTCCGACGACACGATCGGGTCCTCGGTGTAGGTGAGGAAGCCCTTGAGGGCGCCGTCGTCGGAGGCCTTCTTGAACGCGGCGTTGACCTCGTCCTTGGTGACCTCGCGCTGCAGGTCGACGACGAGGTCGGTGGCGGAACCGGTCGGGACCGGGACGCGCATCGCGATGCCGTCGAGCTTGCCCTTGAGCTGCGGAAGGACCAGAGCGGTGGCCTTGGCGGCACCGGTCGTGGTCGGAATGATGTTCTCGGCGGCGGCGCGGGCGCGACGCAGGTCCGAGTGCGGGAAGTCCAGGATGCGCTGGTCGTTGGTGTACGCGTGCACCGTCGTCATCAGGCCCTTGACGATGCCGAAGTTCTCGTCGAGAACCTTCGCCATCGGCGCCACGCAGTTGGTGGTACAGGACGCGTTCGAGATGACGTGGTGGTTGGCCGCGTCGTACTTGTCCTGGTTGACGCCCATCACGATGGTGATGTCTTCATCCTTGGCCGGAGCCGAGATGAGGACCTTCTTGGCGCCACCGGCGATGTGCTTCTCGGCATCGGCCTTCTTGGTGAAGATGCCCGTCGACTCGATCACGATGTCGACGCCGAGCTGGCCCCACGGAATGTCGGCGGGGTTGCGCTCGGACAGCACCTTGATGGTGTGGCCGTCGACCGTGATGGTGTCCTCGGTGTGCGACACATCGGCCTTGAGACGGCCCAGGATGGTGTCGTACTTCAGGAGGTGAGCCGTAGTCGCGGTGTCACCCAGGTCGTTGACAGCCACGATCTCGATGTCCGCACCCTGCTCAAGCAGCGCTCGGAAGTAATTGCGCCCGATGCGGCCGAAGCCGTTGATGCCTACGCGGATCGTCACGAACCGATCTCCTCGTTGGTACGCCGGTTTCAGACGCCGGCGAGATGTATGGGATGTCCCCGACCGCCTCCGACCCTACCTCTCTGATGGCCTTTGGGTGACATCGACAGGGGGTCCGAACAGCACGGCGGCCCGTACCCCCGAGTAGGAAGTACGAGCCACCGGGATCGCGGTCCCGACTACGCAGCGTCAGCGGCGCAGATGTGCAAGGGAGGCGCCCATAAGAGCAGTGCGTTCGGCACTGTTGGGTACATGCTCGAACCCGAAGCCGAGGAGCACACTGTCACGCGCTGTGACGGCCGCGTAGGGCCTGTAGAGCTCGCCGGTCCGGGCCCAGTCACCCGTGATGTTGGGGCTTCCGGGCGGCGCCGGAGCGACGGCCCAGGTGCCGAGGGAGGCCTCGAAGCCTTCGGTCTCCGTGGCGTTGCCCCCTATCACAAGCTGCGCGTTGTCGGCAAAGAGTCCGCGGCCCCCGCTGGAGGGGTCGGTGATGGAGCTGAGTGACACCTCGACCTTCTTGCCCGCGTAGGGGCTCAGGTCGAAGGCGACGGGCTTCCAGCCGCCGGAGGATCCGGTGAAGCTGTTCCAGGCGCCGCTGGTGCCGCTCGCCGTGCAGCCGGTCGCCGACTGCGTCAGGTAGTGGCGCAGGAACGGGTGGCCGTTGATGAAGAACCCGGCCGCGCACTCGGCGGGCACGGCCGACGACGAGTTGCCGTTCGTGTCCGGGAGCGTGGTCCAGTCGTCGGCGCCGGTGGTGTGCGCCTCGAGCACGCCGTGGTCGTAGCCGTTCTCCAGGTTCCAGTTGAGCGCGAACCGCAGCTGCGGCTGGTCCGCGGCCGTGACCCCTGTCAGGTCGATGGTGCGGGTCAGCCGCTTCCAGTCCTGGTCGGCGTGGGTCGCCGATGCCATGCCCTGGCCCTCGAAGGGTGCGTACGGGTTGGTGATGCCGGGGTAGCTGCCTGCCGCCGCGCTCTTGAACTGCGGGAACTTGTCCGCGGGCAGGGTGTCGGACGTGACGGTGTAACGGCCCGCCTTGTCCAGGGGGTTGGCGTCGGCGGCGGCGAGCGGCGTCTTGACGCCGTTGAGCGCGCCACTGCCCTCGAAGCTGGTGGCACCGGGTGCGGACAGGCGTTCGTACGCGCCCAGGTAGTACTGCGCGAAGTCGTCGGAGAGCGCGTCCCCGAGGTCCACGTTGGAGCCGGTGCGTTCACCGGACTCGATCAGCTTGCCGCCCTCGTTGAGGTAGGCGCGCAGGGCGAGCTGAGTGGCCGCTCCGGGGACGGGGTCGCCGGTGTAGTGCGCCACCGCGGAGAAGTGCGACAGGACGCCGAGCGGGTGCGGTACGCCCTGCTTGGCGACGTCCCAGACCACGGCCGAGCGGCCGTTGGCCTTCAGGGCGTCGACGTACTTCTGTGCCTGGGTCGCGGGGGCGCCTTCCTCGGCCACGACGAGGGTGTTGGCCTTGGCCCGCTCGGTGACGGTGTACGTGAAGTGCGGGCTCTCCGTGCGGCCCTTCTTGTTGCGGCCGGTGAACCACACCTCGACCTTGTCGCCCACGCGCGCGTCCTCGACCTCGGCGCGGTACTGGTCGAAGTGGATGTTGTCCTCACCGCCGTACGTCTCGCCGCCCTTCCATGCCTTGACGTCATCGTCGTGCGTACGGCCGCCGTTGATCCGGTAGTTGAGCTCCTTGTCGCGCACCGACTTGCGGGCCGTGACGGCGACTTCCTGGTCACCGCCGCGTGCGTACGACTGCGTGAAGGTGTCCGGCGTGAAGTCGGGGGCCTCGATGCCGGTGACGGAGACCGGCTGGTCGGGGTGGAGGGCGGTCTCGGCGACGGCGAGCGCGAACGGGACGTTCTTCGCGAACTCCTGCTGGATCAGCTTCTCGTCGTCCGGGAAGGTGAAGATGGAGGCGCAGTCCTCGGGCTTCCAGGCGTCGTTCGGGTCGACGTTGGAGGCCGTCTGGCAGGTGGACATCTCCGGCGTGAACATCGAGATGCCGTTGATGTTGCCCGCGTGGCCGTCGGCTTCGCCGTTGGTGGTGTAGAGCTCGGAGGAGACCTGCGGGTGGTAGCCGGGGACGGCGGGCTTCTCCGGGGTGCCGTTCAGCGCCTTGTAGAGGACGTCGTCCGGGCTCGGCGTGGCGACCTGCCAGCCGATTCCGTAGAGGAGCAGTTCGGCCGCGGAGTGGTAGTTGATCCCGTACGTGAAGCCGATGCGCTTCTGGAAGCGGTCGAGCGCCTTGGTCTCGGGCTCGGACATGGGGCCCGTGCCGCGGTAGGTCTCCGAGGAGGCCTCCGGGGACGAACCCTCGTTGTCGTAGCCCCACTTGTAGGCGAAGTTGCGGTTGAGGTCGACGCCGTCGCCCGCCGCGATCTTTCCGTCGCCGTCGATGTCACGGAGGTTCTTGCGCCACTGGCGGTCGCCGTCGGCGGCGTGCGTGAAGTCGTAGCCGTCGGGGTTGGCGGAGAGCACGAACCACAGCTCGGTGGAGTCCACGAGCTTGGTGATGCGCTGGTCCTTGCCGTAGTTGTCGAGGTAGTGGTGCATCAGGCGGCGGGTCATCTCGGGGGTGATCCACTCGCGCGCGTGCTGGTTGGACATGTAGAGCGTGGACGGCTTGGAGCCGTCCTTGGACTTGTCCGCGCCCTTGGAGAGCTTCAGGGCGAGGATGTCCTGGCCCTTGAGCGTCTTGCCGATGGAGACGACCTTGGTGAGGCCGGGGTGGGCCTGACCGGTCTTGACGATCTCCTCCTTCAGGCCCCCCTTGCCGCTGTACGGCCTGAAGACGCCGTCCCCCGCGGCCTTGAGCTTCTGCTCCGTGCTTGCGGAGACCTTCTGCTCGGTGAGCTCGACGCCCTCGCGCTCGACGCCCTTGGCCTGTGCCTTGGTCAGATAGACCTCGACGCGGGCGGTGCCCCGCTCGGGCGCCTGCCCCGCGAGCTCGTGGGCGTCCTGGCCCGCCTCGATGAGGATCGGGATCTGCTTCTTGGTGACCTCGGCCTCGTAGACCTTCACGGCCGCCGGATCGTCGGTGGCCGGGGCCTTCGCCCCGCTGTCGGCCTGGGCGTGCGGCACGGCGACGAGGCCGCCGACCAGTAGCGCGCCCGCGGCGACGACCGATCTGAAACCGGCTCTGGATCTCACTCTTCGTCTCATGAGCCCCCCTTGCGGTTGTCCGGCACATTTGTGTGCGGACGCCAGGCTCGTGACACTTCATGATCATGTCAATATGGCGTGAAGGGCTGCGCGAAAAGGGACGCAAAGAAGCCGCCGGGGCCTCGGCGGCCCCGGCGGCTTGCGTGCCGTACGACGGCGGTCAGACCGCCATGTTGTCGGCGAGCTCCTCGCTCAGATTGGACTCCGTGCCCGCGATCCCCAGGTCCTGCGCCCGCTTGTCCGCCATGGCGAGCAGCCTGCGGATGCGGCCCGCGACCGCGTCCTTCGTCAGCGCCGGCTCGGCGAGCGCGCCCAGCTCCTCCAGGGAGGCCTGCTTGTGGTCCATGCGCAGCCTTCCGGCCGCCGCGAGGTGCTCGGGGACCTCGTCGCCGAGGATCTCCAGAGCGCGCTGCACGCGGGCGCCCGCGGCGACGGCCGCGCGGGCCGAGCGGCGCAGGTTGGCGTCGTCGAAGTTGGCCAGGCGGTTGGCGGTGGCGCGCACCTCGCGGCGCATCCGCCGCTCCTCCCAGGCAAGCACGGACTCGTGGGCGCCGAGCCGGGTGAGCAGGGCGCCGATCGCGTCACCGTCCCGGACCACGACGCGGTCCACGCCGCGCACCTCACGGGCCTTGGCCGCGATCTGCAGCCTGCGCGCGGCGCCGACAAGCGCGAGCGCCGCCTCCGGACCCGGGCAGGTCACCTCAAGCGATGAGGAGCGCCCCGGCTCGGTCAGCGAGCCGTGCGCGAGGAACGCCCCGCGCCACGCCGCCTCGGCGTCACAGGTGGCCCCCGAGACCACCTGTGGCGGCAGACCCCTGATGGGACGGCCGCGGCCGTCCACGAGGCCCGTCTGCCGGGCCAGCTGATCGCCGCCCGCCACGACCCGTACGACATAGCGCGAGCCGCGTCGCAGCCCGCCGGGAGCCATCACGATCAGCTCCGAGCTGTGTCCGAAAATCTCAAGAATGTCCCGCTTCAGCCGCCGCGCGGCCATTGCCGTGTCCAGCTCCGCCTCGATCACGATGCGGCCACTCACCAGGTGAAGGCCGCCCGCGAACCGCAGGATGGCCGAGACCTCTGCCTTTCTGCAGCAGGTCCGGGTGACGGGAAGCCGGGAGATTTCGTCCTTCACCGCTGCCGTCATCGCCATGGGCCGATCCTTCCATGCATCCGAAAAATACGGTCGTACGCGGTGGCCAGGAGCTCCGGATCGTGCCTCGGAGTGCCATCGTGCCTGGCCACCGGCGCCAGCTCGACCGTGGCGCCGAGCCGCTTGGCGGCATCGGTGAGTGACTCACGGTCGGGCACGGCGGCGTCGTCGGCCAGCACCACGTCCAGGGCGAGTTTAGGGGCGTGTCGGGCCAAAACCTCCAAATGACGCTGCGGAGAGAACCCATCTGTTTCACCGGGTTGTGGCGCGAGGTTCAGCGAGAGCACCCTGCGGGCCTTCGTCTGGATGAGCGCGTCGAGCAGTTCGGGGACAAGGAGATGCGGGATCACGGACGAGAACCAGGAGCCGGGACCGAGCACCACCCAGTCCGCGTCGAGCACGGCGGCGACCGCTTCGGGGACGGCCGGCGGGTCGTGCGGGACCACGTGCACGGACTGCACCTCACCCGGGGTGAGTGCCACCGTGGCCTGCCCGCGCACCGTGTCCACGTCGTCCGGACGCTCCGGGTCGTGCCCCTTGACCAGGGCCTGGAGCTCCAGCGGGACCGCGGACATGGGCAGGACGCGCCCGTGCGCGCCGAGCAGCTTGCCGACCAGGTCGAGTGCCTGGACGTGATCGCCGAGCTGCTCCCACAGGGCGACGATCAGCAGATTGCCGACCGCGTGTTCGTGCAGATCGCCCTTGGACTGGAAGCGGTGCTGGATGACGCGGCTCCACGTCTGGCCCCAGTCGTCGTCGCCGCACAGGGCGGCGAGCGCCTTGCGCAGGTCGCCCGGCGGCAGGACGCCCAGTTCGTCGCGGAGCCGCCCGCTGGAGCCGCCGTCGTCGGCGACGGTGACCACGGCGGTGAGGTCACCGGTGATGCGGCGCAGTCCGGCGAGCGAGGCGGACAGGCCCATCCCGCCGCCGAGCGCCACGACCTTGGGCTGGGTGCCCCGCTTGCGGCCCAGGCGGTTCAGCCGCAGGGAGGACTTCACTCTCGCCCCATGTCCCGATGGACCAGGACGGTCTCGACGCCCTCGGAGACGAGGCGCGCTGCGAGCTTCTCCGACATGGCGACGGAGCGGTGCTTGCCGCCCGTACAGCCGACCGCGATCGTCACGTACCGCTTGCCCTCGCGGCGGTAGCCCGCAGCGATGAGCTGAAGCAGCTCGGCGTACCGGTCGAGGAACTCCTTGGCGCCGGGCTGGTTGAAGACGTACGCCGCCACCTCCTCGTTGAGCCCGGTGTACTGGCGCAGCTCCGGGACCCAGTGGGGGTTGGGCAGGAAGCGCATGTCCACGACGAGGTCCGCGTCGACCGGCAGGCCGTACTTGAAGCCGAAGGACATGACGGTGGCCCGCAGCTCGGGCTCCTCGTCGCCCGCGAACGAGGCGTCCATCTTGGCGCGCAGCTCGTGCACGTTCAGGCTGGACGTGTCGATCACCAGGTCGGCGTCGCCGCGCAGCTCGCGCAGGAGCTCGCGCTCGGCCTCGATGCCGTCGACGATACGGCCGTCGCCCTGCAGCGGGTGGGGGCGGCGGACCGACTCGAAGCGGCGGACCAGGGCGTCGTCCGAGGACTCCAGGAAGACGATCCTGCGGGTGACGTGCTTGGCCTCCAGGTCCGCGAGGGACTGGCGCAGGTTGTCGAAGAAGCGGCGGCCGCGGACGTCGACGACGACCGCGATACGGGCGACGTTCCCCTGCGAGCGGGCACCGAGCTCCACCATGGTGGGGATCAGCGCGGGCGGCAGGTTGTCGACGACGAACCAGCCGAGGTCCTCGAGACACTTCGCCGCGGTGCTGCGTCCGGCTCCCGACATGCCGGAGATGATCACCAGCTCAGGGACCACTTCGGCGGTCTCACCTGGCGTGATGGCCGTGCCCGTACTCACTTGCTCGCCGCCTTCGTCGTGCTCGGTGGTCATGTCTCCTGCCCCCGTCGTTCCTCTGAGGTGCCCGCGGACACGGGATCCTCGCCATCGCTCGAGGCTCCCGCGTGCGCGGGCTCCTCGTCTTCAATGATCTCTCCGGTCGCCGTGTTCACGGCGGGTCCCGCGGGTACGGCTCCGGCCAGGGCCACGACGATCGACTCGGCCGTCTTGCGGCCTATGCCCGGAATCTCGCAGATCTGTTCGATTGTCGCGGACCGCAGCTTCTTCACGGAACCGAAATGCTTGATCAGCGTCTGCTTGCGCGCGTCGCCGAGGCCCGGCACGGCGTCCAGCGGTCCGGCCTTGAAACGCTTGGCCCGCTTGGCCCGCTGATACGTGATCGCGAAGCGGTGCGCCTCGTCGCGTACCCGCTGGAGAAGGTACAGGCCTTCGCTGGTGCGCGGCAGGATCACCGGGTCGTCGTCGCCCGGCACCCAGACCTCTTCGAGGCGCTTGGCGAGGCCGCACACCGCGATGTCGTCGATGCCGAGCTCGTCGAGGGCCCGCTGGGCCGCCGCGACCTGCGGCTGGCCGCCGTCCACGACGACGAGCTGGGGCGGGTAGGCGAAGCGCTTGGGGCGACCGTCCTCCTCGGTGAGGGCGCTCACCTCGCCGTTCGCTTCGCCGGGCTCGCCGGGCTCGCCGGGCTCGCCGGGCTCGCCGGGCTCGCCGGGCTCGCCGGGCTCGGCGGTCGCGCCGGTCTCGTCGGGGTCCCACTCCCCCGTCTTCTCCTTGTCGGAGAGGTAACGCCTGAAGCGGCGCGTGAGCACCTCGTGCATGGAGCGGACGTCGTCCTGGCCCTCGAAGCCCTTGATCTGGAAGCGCCTGTACTCGCTCTTGCGTGCGAGGCCGTCCTCGAAGACAACCATCGAGGCCACGACGTCGTCACCCTGCAGATGCGAGATGTCGTAGCACTCGATGCGCAGCGGGGCGCTGTCCAGTTCGAGCGCCTCCGCGATCTCCTCCAGGGCGCGGGAGCGAGTCGTGAGGTCGGAGGCGCGCTTGGTCTTGTGCAGCACGAGGGACTGCTGCGCGTTGCGCGCCACGGTCTCCATGAGCGCCTTCTTGTCGCCGCGCTGCGGGATGCGCAGCGAGACGTTCGAACCGCGGCGCTCGGTGAGCCACTCCTGGACGGGCTCTGTGGGGTCGGGCAGCGCGGGGACGAGGACTTCCTTCGGTACGGAGTCCCCGCTCTCCTCTCCGTAGAGCTGCTGGAGGGCGTGCTCGACGAGGTCACCGCTGGTGACCGCCTCGACCTTGTCGGTGACCCAGCCTCGCTGACCGCGCACTCGGCCGCCACGGACGTGGAAGATCTGGACGGCCGCCTCGAGCTCGTCCTCGGCGAGGGCGATGAGATCGGCGTCCGTGGCGTCGGCGAGGACGACGGCGCTCTTCTCCATGGCCTTCTTGAGGGCCCCTATGTCATCGCGCAGACGGGCCGCCTTCTCGTACTCCATGTCCTCGGCGGCATCCGCCATCTGCCGCTCGATACGGCGGATGTACGTCCCCGTGCGGCCGGTCATGAACTCGCAGAAGTCCTCGGCGAGTTCACGGTGCTCCTGCGGGGAGACCCGCTCCACGCAGGGCGCCGCGCACTTGCCGATGTAGCCGAGGAGGCAGGGGCGGCCGGTGCGCTCGGCGTTCTTGAAGACCCCCGCCGAGCAGGTGCGGACCGGGAAGACACGCAGGAGGAGGTCCACGGTGTCGCGGATCGCCCACGCGTGGCCGTAAGGACCGAAGTAGCGAACGCCCTTCTTCTTCTGGCCGCGCATCACCTGCACGCGCGGGAACTCTTCGTTCATCGTCACCGCGAGGTACGGATAACTCTTGTCGTCGCGGTACTTGACGTTGAACCGGGGGTCGAATTCCTTGATCCAGGAGTATTCGAGCTGCAGCGCCTCGACCTCGGTGGAGACCACCGTCCACTCGACGGAGGCGGCCGTCGTCACCATCGTGGCGGTGCGCGGGTGCAGATTCGAGAGGTCCTGGAAGTAACTGGCCAGGCGCTGGCGCAGGCTCTTCGCCTTGCCCACGTAGATCACCCGGCGGTGTTCGTCGCGGAACCGATAGACCCCCGGCGAGTCGGGGATCTGTCCCGGCTTGGGGCGGTAGCTGGAGGGGTCTGCCATGCTCCACACCCTACTGGCGAGGGCTGACAGTCAGGGGCTTGAGGGGGCGCCTGCCCTTCCCTCTCCCGACGGCCCGCTGCCAGGGAACTCCGGCTCCCCGCGCCCAGGGCCACCGCCTCCCCCGCCCTTGATCCCACCCGCCCTGAAGGGCGGGTGGGTGGAAAACCCCGGCCGGGGGCCGGGACAGGTCAGCCGCGCTGCCGGGCGCGACGCCGCAGGACGGCCGCCCCGGAGAGGCCGAGGGCGACCAGGGCCCCCGCTCCGGCCACGGAGGAGGCAACCGTGACGGGCCCCTCGGCCGAAGCCTCGGCCAGAGCCGGGGCCGGGGCTGCGGCCGCGGCCCCCCGCTCCTTCGGGGCGAAGCCCCCCGCCTTGCCGGACTTCGCGTACGCCGAGCCGGGCAGCTTGTCGCCGTACGCATCGTGCACACGCTTCTGATAGGCGGCGACCGAGGCCCCGCCCGGACCCACGGCACGCACCGCGTCCGCGTTCAGCGGAAGGATCCGCCCCCGCCCCTGCACGTACCAGGCATTGATCTGCGGTTCGTGGAAAACGGTGCCTCCGGGGAGCTTGTCGGCGCCCACGCGCGCGTAGTGCGTCTCGTCGTCCCCGGTGGCGATGTTCACGACCTTCCAGGAGCGCCCCTGCTTCACCGTCCACAAGGAGGCTTCCTGCCCGTCGGAGGAGACCGCCTTGCTGGCGAGGAACTCCACGCGGGCGACCGGCGCCCCCTTCTCACCGGCGACGAACTCCGGGGAGAGATAGCGCACGGGCACGGCGTCGCCCCGCACGCGCGGGTCCGCCGCGGCCTTGCTGACGGCCCCCTCACGTGCGAAGAAGCGGGAGAGCGTGTCGAGGGTCCCGGGGGCGCTCGCGGCCTCATGGGCCGCGTCCCGGGAGGCTTCCGAAGGCCCGGGGTCCGCGGAGGCGTACGGCGCCGCGAGGCCGAGCAGCAGGGTGGCGGCCGAGCCGGCGAGCGCCGCCCTCAGCAGGTGCCGGGGAAGGGGACGGGGCAGGAGAAGGTGACGGGTCATCGCGCTCACGCCCCGATCCGGTACAGCGAGTGGGTCCAGGAGAAGGTGTTGTTGTTGACGTACCAGCTGTGCGAGGCCCAGTTGTAGCGGTCGTTGGACGGCCACGGATCGCCCCAGTAGACCCAGCTGCTCGCGTCGTCGTACCCGTAGAGGACGTGCATGTGCCCGCCGCCGTTCGACCACTGGATGCGGGTCTCGACCGGGCGTCCCGCGTTGATCTCGGCCTGCACGGTCGGGTAGCGCAGCCAGCCGCTGACGTACGAACCGGCGTTGATGCCCGCCCAGTCCAGACCGTTCTGCACGTCGCCGAGCGTGGCCTGCGAGTTGGGGCACTCGGTGTTCTGGCCCCGCCCGAAGGCGGCGTTGCAGAACTGGTTCTGGCTGTAGTTCTTGCCGTAGAAGGCGGCGATCGTGTTCCCGGACGCGGCCCAGCACCAGTTGGTCTTCTGCTGGGCCTGCATCGTGATGTTCAGGCGCTTGGCGGCGAGGAGCGAGGGGTGCGACGGGTCGGTAGCGCCGACCGCGTGCACCGCGCCGGACGAGGATATTTCGGGGGCGGCGGTGGCCGTGGCCGCCGGCGCGGCCACCAGGGCCGCGGCCACGAGGGCGAGTGCGGACAACCGTCTGCGTCCGCTGTACTTACTGCTTCTATGGCGCATCGCGTTCCTCCCGAGCGGGGGGTGTGGGTGGTGGAGGAGCGCGTCCGGACGCTGCGATTGAGCATCGAGTGTTGTCCAGTGCAGGTCAACAAGGTTCAATGCGGGATTACTTGGGCCGTGAACGGCGGCGTACGTATGTGAACACCCCTCGTACGCCTGCCTGGTGGCCCGCTCCGACCGGCGCGTACGCCCGGACGACCGATGTGAATGTTCACAGAAGGGCCTTGCGATGCGGCACGGCACACAGCTCGCGGACGGTGCACCCGCTGACCTGGAGGCCGCGCTGCGCACCGGCCCCTTCCACGTGGCGCTGCGGGCCGCGATCGCCGCACGGCGCCTTCCCCTGCAACGCGTACGGCATCATCTCGCGCGGCAGGGCGTCAACGTCGGGGTGACGAGTCTGAGCTACTGGCAGCAGGGTGCGCGGCGACCCCAGCGCACCGAGTCGCTCCGTGCCGTGCGCGCCCTGGAGGAGATCCTCGAACTCCCCGAGGAGTCGCTCATCCGGCTCCTCGCCAAGTCCTTCGAACACCCCGGCAACGAACGCCCCGCCGCCCGCTCCTACCGCTCCCTGCTCGAAGGGTCCGACGTCCTCCAGGAGCTGATCACCGGGCTCGGGTCACCGCTCGACGGCGGCCTGCACACCGTCGGCCACCACGAGCGGGTGCGGATCGGCAGGAATCGCGAGCTGCTCGGACGCGACTCGCAGCACGTCGTGCGCGCCCATCGGGACGCCGTGGACCGCTACCTCGCGATCTACCGCGGCGACCCCGGCTGCGTACCGGAACGCGTCGGCGTCCACGCCCTGGAGAACTGCCGCACGGGTCGGGTGCGGTGGCACCACGAGACGGGGGTGCTCGTCGCCGAACTGCTCTTCGACGCGCGCCTGCGCGCGGGGGACACACATCTGTTCCGCTACGGCTTCGAGGACGGCACGGCGGGGACGGCCGACGAGTACTTCCGGGGCTTCACCTTCGCGGGCGGGCAGTACGCGCTCCAGGTGCGGTTCGACGAAGGGGCGCTGCCCGTACGCTGCCACCGCTTCACCCAGCATTCGGCCGCCGCGCCGCGCGGCGGGCGCCAGGAGCTGACGCTGAGCGGCAGCCATCGGTCGGTGCACCTCGTGGAGCCGCAGGTGCGGGCGGGGATCCTGGGGATCGCGTGGGACTGGCAGTGAGCGTGGGACTGGCAGTGAGCGTGGGGGCTGGAGTGAACGGTCGCGCGCGCCCTCAGCCTGCGATGATCTTGCCCTTCTCCACCTTCACCGGCAGCTCCGCAAGCGGGTTGACGGCCGGGTCGTGCAGCACCTTGCCGTTCGTGGCATCGAACTGACTTCCGTGACAGGGGCAGATGAGCTTGTGCCCCTCCAGTTTGTTGATGGGGCACTTGGCGTGCGTGCAGATCGTGCTGAACGCCTTGTACTCGTCGTCCGAGATGCGGCTCACGACCACGTTCTCGTCGGTGTAGAGCTTCGAGGCCCCCACCTTCACCTCGTCGGCCCCACCGATGTCCACCGGCGCGGTCGGCGCCGAACGGTTGGAGCCGCCGCCGTCGCCGCCGGACGAGCAGGCGGTGATCCCCAGACCGGCGGCCGGCACGAGGGCGGCGGCGCGCAGCACGGTACGACGGGCGGGGGGCGGCGTGCCGGGCATGGGATCTCCACAGGTCAGGCGCTTCGGTGACGGATCAGACCATACCGGTGGGGCGCCGCGTGCCCGCGTTGGGCGCGGCCGTGCCCGAGTGCCGCCCGTGTCGGGCCGGGCCCGCCCAGAAGCCCTAGCCTGTGGCGGAGGCCGGGGAGCACAAGCGCGGAGCCGCCGGCCGACAGCGCAGAGCCGAGAGGAACCACCCGTGATAGTCGTCGCCGGAGAGGCCCTGATCGACCTCGTCCCGCAGGAGTCCACCGGGTCCCGTGCCGGTGGCGGGCTGCCCCCTCTCGCCCCGCGGCTCGGCGGCGGCCCGTACAACACCGCGGTGGCCCTCGGCCGCCTCGGCTCCCCCGTCGCCTTCTGCTCCCGGATCTCGGCGGACGCGTTCGGTGACGCGCTGGTCGAGGGGTTGCGGGCCGCGGGTGTCGAGGTGTCGTACGTCCAGCGTGGCGCCGAGCCGACGACGCTCGCCGTCGCCTCGATCGGCGCGGACGGCTCCGCCGGCTACTCCTTCTACGTCGAGGGCACGGCGGACCGGCTCTTCACGGCCCCGGAGCGGCTGCCCGACGACGTGACGGCGGTGTCCTTCGGCACGTGCTCGCTCGTCCTCGAACCAGGTGCGAGCGCGTACGAGGAGCTGATGCGCCTGGAGGCGGCGCGGGGCGTCTTCACTGCGCTCGACCCCAACATCCGGGCGGGTCTGATCCCGGACGCTGACGCCTACCGTGCCCGGTTCAAGAGCTGGCTGTCGTCGGTCTCGCTGCTCAAGCTCTCGGAGGACGACGCGAGCTGGCTCGGCGGCACGCCGCGGGAGTGGCTCGCGTCCGGCCCCGGCGCGGTGGTGATCACGCGCGGCGGCAAGGGGCTCACCGTCTTCACACGGGACGGCGGGGAGTGGTCGGTGCCGGGCGAGCGGGTCGACGTGGTGGACACCATCGGCGCGGGCGACACGGTCAACGCGGCCCTGCTGCACGGGCTTTCCGCACGGGACGCGCTGTCCACGGAGTCCCTCGCCGGATTCGGCGCGGACAACTGGGGCGAGGTCCTGAACTTCGCGGCACGCGCCGCGGCCGTCACCGTGTCCCGCGCGGGGGCGGAGCCGCCGTACGCGAAGGAGTTGGGGTGAGGCCGGTCAGCCCGTCACCGCGCGCAGGCCGCCCGGCTGGCGGCCGTTGAGGCGGTCAAGGGCCGCCGACGAGGCTTCGTCGGCCGGCAGGTGCACGACCAGTCGCTGACCGTCGGCGTCGGGCAGCGTCAGCGTCTCGTACGACAGCCGCATCGCGCCGGCCTCCGGGTGCGCCATACGTTCGACGCCACTGAGCCGGGGCAGCCGCGGCACGACCGTCATACGGTCGGCGAACGGCGCACCCCCGATGACGGTCAACTCGTCGACGAATCCCTCGGCATGAGGATCGGCGAGCATGGACTGGGCCCGGAACAAGGCGACCTGCTCGTCGGCGACACTGTCCCACTCGGGGTAGGCGGCACGGGCCCGCTCATCGGTGAACAGGAAGCGGATGAGGTTCGGCCGCTCGCCGTCCAGGAGACCGATGGGCCCCACGATCCGCTCGTAGCCCGTGGTGTGGGCGAGGATGTCGCCGAGCCGGTTGAAGAGGACGGCGGGCGCGGGCTCCAGGCGGTCGATGAGCGCCCGCACGGTGGGGCGCACCGACTGGGACGGCACGCTCGCCGTCGGGCAGCAGGGGTCGCCGCTCGTCTCCTTCTCCAGGCGGCGCAGGTGGAAGCGCTCCTCCACGGTCAACCGCAGGGCGTCCGCGAGCGCGCCCATCACCTGCGGCGACGGGTGTCGGTCCCGGCCCTGTTCGAGCCGGGCGAGGTACTCGACGCTGACCCCGGCGAGCGTGGCGACCTCGGAGCGGCGCAGGCCCGGCGTGCGGCGCCGGGGGCCGGTGGGGAGCCCGACTTCGGCGGGCGTGACCGCTTCACGGCAGGTACGCAGGAAGGTGCCCAGCTCGTTGTCGCTCACCGGCCGAACGTACCAGTCGGAGCCGGACCGGATCGTGGCCCTGTCACTACCAGTCTTGGCTCGGCCTTCCTCGCCCGCGGCCCGCCGCGCAGAGTGGAGCGCATGACCACTTCTGATACCGCGTCCACCGCCACGACCGCTTCCGGCACCCTGCCGCTGCCCGCGGGCAGCTGGGAGATCGACCCCTTCCACTCCGCCGTCAACTTCACCATCCGCCACCTCGGGATCTCGAAGGTGCGGGGTCGCTTCAGCGAGGTGACGGCCGGTCTTGTCGTGGGCGAGAGCGCCGAGACCTCATCGGTGACGGCGACCATCGACCTGGCGTCGATCGACACCGGCAACAAGGACCGCGACGCCCATGTCCGCGCCCCTGACCTCCTTGACGTCGAGCGCCGCCCCACGATGACGTTCCGCTCGACGCGGGTCATCGGCAAGGAGGAGGAGTGGACCCTGGAGGGCGAGCTGACCATCGGGGACGTGACGAAGCCGATCACCCTCGCCGTCGAGTTCGGCGGGCTCCAGGCCTTTCCGGGCAGCCCTCGACGCCATGCGGGGTTCGAGGCGACCGGGGAGATCAGCCGCAAGGAATACGGCCTCGACTTCGGCGCCGGGCTGCTCGGTGACGTGGTGAAGATCCAGCTGGACATGCAGTTCCTCGAGCCGGAGGCCGCGCCCGCCGAAGGCTAGTCCGGCAGGCGGCAGCAGAGCGTCTCACCCGCTGTCCGTGAAGGCCCCGTGCCGCCCCTCCCCCGCCGCGAACCTGGCCGCGCCGCCCGCCGCCTCGGCAAGGGACCGCAGGCCATGGCGCAGTTCGCCCGCCATCGCCTCTTCCTCGGTCAGGCCGCCCTGTTCAAGGACCGAGTGCCGGTCGTTGCGGAGGCAGGTCTGAGGGAACGCGGCGATCTCCGCGGCGAGCCGCTCGGCCGCGGCGCGGGACGTGCCCGGCGGTACGGTCCGGTTGACCAGGCCCATCGCCAGCGCCTCGGCGGCGGGAACGGGGCGTCCTGTGAGCACCAGGTCCATGGCCCGGCTCTCCCCGATGAGCCGGGGCAGCCGCACGGTCCCGCCGTCGATGAGCGGAACGCCCCAGCGGCGGCAGAAGACTCCGAGCACCGCGTCCTCGTCGGCCACGCGCAGATCGCACCAGAGCGCCAGCTCCAGGCCGCCGGCGACCGCGTGTCCGGAGATCGCGGCGACGACGGGCTTGGAAAGGCGCATCCGGGTCGGCCCCATGGGCCCGTCGCCCTTCTCGGTCACCTCGTTCCCGGCAGGTGTCCCGATGGCTTTGAGGTCCGCACCGGCGCAGAAGGTGCCGCCCTCGCCCCACAGCACGGCGACGGACGCGTCGGGATCCGCGTCGAAGGCCCGGAAGGCGTCCGCGAGCGCCCGGGCGGTGGGCCCGTCGACCGCGTTCCGCACGTCGGGCCGGGACAGCACGATGGTGGTGACGGGGCCTGCACGTTCCGTACGTACGGTCATGCCGCCCAGGCGACCACGGGAACGGGCCGCCGGACAAGGGGAAACCCT